>JADHWI010000033.1 GCA_016783565.1 Kiritimatiellia bacterium | reverse complement strand
TACGTGAATGGTGAGTTCGTCGGGCAATGTGCCTTGAATCAGATCGTGAATGACAATGTGACTGTCCTTGCGAACATTTCCGGGTTTAATGCCAATCGCCTTCTGGCCTCGCAGATTGATGAGTACCGGTTGGGGCCGCAGGTGCTCTCGGAGGACTGGATTCGGGCCTGCTGGTTGAGTGTGGCCTCCAACAACGTCTTTGTGTCCTACGAGACTGCGGAGAACAACCGTCCCGGAAGCTTGCCCATTGTGGATGCCGATGGGGACGGGATGCTGGACGCCTGGGAGATTGAGCATTTTGGAAGCACGAACGCGAGTGCCGAAGCCGATGCGGACGATGACGGCATGAACAACGGTGGTGAGTTCATTGCCGGCACTGATCCGACCAATGCGGCCAGCGTATACATGCTGAGTAGTCAGTCCGGGGGGGGTGGCGTGGTAATCGATTTTATGGCCTTGGATGCCGCGCCTTACGGCGAAGGGTACAGCCGCTGGTATTCGCTGGAGCGCGCCACCAATCTGCTTGTCCCGCAATGGAATGGTGTGCCGGGATATACGAACATCCTCGGAGCGGATCAGGGGGTGAGTTATACCAGTCCTGCCGCGCCCGCGCAGTTCTTCAAAGGGCGCGTGCGGCTGGAGGAGTAGGGGGAGCCTCGCTCTCCATGGGTGGCTTGCGGATTGGGAGTTCAGGTTTCACTGTATAGCAGTGAACCAGGCCAGGGCACCCAGGTAGGCGGCGTAGCCGCAGAAGAGCACGATGCCTTCTTTCCTGTTGAGTGAATGGCGCGTGCGTAACAGGAGCAGCGTGGTGCCCAGCATGATGAACATTGCGGGGAACATGAAGTAGATTTGTCGCGCGTCAATAGTAAGGCCCGATACGAGAGCGGAACCACCGGCCACCAGGCATAGGTTCATGATGTCTGCGCCGAGAATATTACCGACGCACAAATCGCCGTGCCCTTTGCGTGCCGACATAATGCTGGTTGCAACTTCGGGGATGGAGGTGCCGATGGCGACAAGCGACAAGGCAATGACGGCCTCCGGAATGCCTGCGGCGCGTGCGATGTTGATGGATGAGACGACGATAAACCGGCTGGACAGGATAATGGCGCCAAGCCCGAGGATGAACATAAGAATGACGCGTCCCAGCGAGAAAGTGATTTCATCCTCAAAGGGTTCCAGATCCATGTGTGCTTGCATTCTGCCGCGTTTTTGTTGTCGGATCAAAAAGGTGATATAGCCCGCGAAACAAAGCACAAGAACCAGTCCTTCCATGTGGCCGAGTCGATGATCAAAGGCTACGAATAGAAAAGCGAGAGCGGCCATGGAGGCCAGAAAGCACCCTGTGATTTTTAGTACGTAGGGTAGGATAGGAATCGGTTTTCGGGAGATGATGGCGCACAGTGCAAGGGCCATTCCGCAATCGCACATCACGGACCCTATAGCATTGCCCATGGCCATCTCAGGCTGACCTTGTGCTGCAGCAAAAAGAGAAACGGAGATCTCCGGAGTGGTGGTTGCTACCGAGACCAGAGCAATACCGATGATCAGTTTCGGGATGCGCATGCGTTCAGCAAGTGCGACGGCACTGTCCACAAAGACATCTGCGCCCTTGCACAGGACTGCAAATGCCGCGATAAGGACCACCCAGGCCAGGAGAGCGGAGCCATTTTCAATGATGGTTAGGATGGATGTCATATGTCTGTTCTATTCGATATTTGTACGATGAAGTATTTAGTCATTGATCGAGCGAGGGGGCAATGTAAATCGGTTCGAGATGCGGCTTTCCATTGAGTTAGGTGTGTCGTCAGCTTATGCTGTGTGTGTCCAGTGATAATGCTTTCAGAGAAGGAAGGGTGTTTGATGAAACAACAGGATTTGTCATGGAAGGTCGTGTCTACGCCTGCGGAGTTGCGGCCGATCTTGACTGCATTGTCGGAAGCATACCCGATCGAAAAGGACAGATTGGGACGCCCTGTCGTATTTCGTCGGACGCCTGATTCGGGGCTGTGTGAGGTGCGGTTCGAAAATGGCGTTGCGACGATTAATTATGGAAGTGTGGCGCAAGCAATCCGTGGTGCGGGTGCGGTATTGAGTGGACTGGCTTCAGTATCCAGACCCTACGTTGAGAGAACTCCCTTCGAGACGTTGGGTATTATGTTGGACTGTTCGCGCAACGCGGTGATGACGCCGGAGCACATCAAGGTCTGGCTGCGTAGGTTGGCGTTGCTGGGATACAACATGGTCATGCTCTACACCGAAGATACGTATTGCCTGCCGGATGAGCCGTACTTCGGGTATCAACGCGGCGCCTATTCGTCGGTCGAGCTACGGGAGATTGTGCGGTATGCCACGAAGCTGGGGATCGAGGTCGTTCCCTGTATTCAGACGTTGGGTCATCTTGAGCATATTCTGAAGCACGCGGCCTATTGGAAAGTGCGTGATACAACACGGGTTATGATGGTGGGGGAGAAAGAAACCTATGCTCTAATTGACAAGATGGTCGCTCACTGGAGTCGAATGTGTAAGACCCGTCGTATCCATATTGGTATGGATGAGACGCATGATCTTGGGCGGGGGCGCTACTTGGATCTGCATGGATATCGTAATGGATTTGAGTTGTTTAATGAGCATCTTGGCAAGGTAACGAAGATTTGTCGCACGTATGGCATGCAACCCATGATCTGGTCGGACATGTACTTCCGGTTGGGGTGCAAGAGTGGCGGTTACTACGACGCGTCCACCAGTATCCCCGACTCCGTGGTGCGCAAGATTCCAAAGCAGGCGCAATTGGTTTACTGGGACTACGAGCATGCTGACGAGGCGTTCTATCGTGACTGGATTGGACGGCACAGGGAGATGGGTAAAGAGCCCTTGATGGCGTCCGGTATCTGGACCTGGAAGAAGTATTGGTATGATCATCGTATTACGGAGCGGAATGCGGGGGCATGTGTGGATGCCTGTTATGCGGAGAAGGTGAAAGAGATTTTCTTCACGCAATGGGGGGATGACGGGGCGTACTGCGATCATGATTCTGCATTTGCAGGGATGGTCTATTGTGCGGACAAGGCTTACGGGAATCGGGAGCCAGAGGAGCGGGTGCTTGCATCCCGTTTTTCGGCTGTGTGCGGGGGCAGTTACGTGGCGCATCATCTTGCGGGTGATATCCATGGTGTGGTTGATGGATTTCAGCCTCATATGTGGGATGATCCTCTGTTCGAGACACGCTTCAGAACTTTTTGTAGTGATGATTTAAGGAAAATGGCCAAGGTCGCTGAGGCGTATCGAGGGTTGGCGCAACGGCTGCGTCGTTATAAAGGGGAGAAGGTGACCGGTAACCTGGAATACGCTTATGGTGTGGCTGCGACTTTTGCGGCACGCTATGCTTTGTGTATCGCGTTGTTGCGGGCCTATCGCAAACGGGACATGGCTGCTTTGCGTCGCGTGGCGCGCACGGTTCCTGGTATGGTATCGAGAGTTCAGGACCTGGGAGGCGTCTTTCGTGAGATGTGGTTGTCGCATAATAAGCCTGAGGGCATGGAAATGATTCAGGCGCACTTTGGCATGCTGGAAACACGATACCGCGAGATGCAGACGCGCATCGGTGAGTTTGTGAGCGGGGAGGTGGATTGCATAGCGGAGCTGGATTACAAATGTCCTCCGAAATGATATTCTGGCGAGAATGGGTGTTGATGGGTTAAAGCGATGAGGCAGGAACGGCGGTCCTTCGTCCTCGGACCCGTAACGTCCTACGGTCCTGAGGGCCGTCTGGAAGCGGCGGCCAAGTTGGGCTTGAAATATGGACATTTCTTGTTGGGTTTGGCTGTTGAATGGAGGGGTGGAAGATGGTGGCAAGTCCTGTTTCTATATGAATTGACCGGTCTGTGTGGTTCGTGTCACACTAAGGTAACTGATTTAGGGAGTGGTTGTTATGGATTTTGTCGGACGAGCAGGTCAGGTTCTTGAGGTTGAGATTGATGCGTTGAAGCGTGTACGAGATTCGCTGGGCGAAGCTTTTGAACAGGCTATAGCGTTGATGGTTTATCGCCTTGAGAACGGTGGCAAGATTGTGGTCACCGGTATTGGGAAGAGTCTGCACATTGCAGAGAAGTTGTCGGCGACGCTGGCCAGTACGGGTTCCACGAGCGTGGTTTTGAATCCTTCCCAGGCCATGCATGGGGATTTTGGCATTCTTTTGCCGAGTGATGTGCTTCTGGCGCTGAGCTACAGTGGAGAATCGGATGAGCTGGTCGCACTGATCCCGGTTGTGAAGCGCCTGGGAGTTCCCATTGTGGCGCTCACGGGAATTGTAGACAGCACGCTGGGTGCTAACAGTGATGTGGTGGTTCCTGTGACGGTGGAGCGTGAGGCTTGTCCGTTTAACATGGCTCCCACGAGTAGCACGACCGTGACGCTGGCCATGGGGGATGCGCTGGCGATGGTGTTGCTGGAAGCCCGCGGTTTCAAACAGGAAGACTATGCAAAGCTGCATCCCGGGGGTGCAATCGGGCGTGCGTTGCTCACGCGTGTTCAGGACATCATGCGTTCGGGGGACGCACTGGCCTCTGTTCCCGAAGATGCGAGCATCCGTGATGCGGTGTTGGCTATGACGCGTGCGCGTGCGGGATCTGTTGGGATTGTTGATGGTGATAACCGTTTGTTGGGAATCTTTACGGATGGTGATTTGCGCCGGCATGTGACCGAGGACCCCGATGTGCTGTTACGCCCTGTTGCGGATGTCATGACGCGTGATCCTATTATTGTGCGAGCGGACCAGCTTGCTGTGGATGTCCTTCGGATTTATGAGTCGCACCGTATTGATGATCTTCTTGTGGTGGACGCGACGGGTGTTCTTGTGGGTGTTATTGATATCCAGGATCTTCCAAAAATGAAGATTCTGTGACGTGTTTTAAGACTGTGAGCGATGTGGTTGTGTGTGGCGAGGCACATGATCGTAACTGACCGACCGCCAATTGAGGGGGTGGCGGCACCTGAAGAGAGGTGTCTATGCCTGGTGATGTGGAACAAGCCCGCGTGCATGATCAGGATGCACAGGCAACGGATTCGTTGTTTTCTTATGATGAAATATCATCAAATGGTGGTCGTAAACCGTCTGAAGTTTGTGAGCAGATGGGGCTGAACTGGCTTGCGGCGCAACAGTTATACGCCGATGGGTGGATCAGTTTTGATCCTGTTGAGACAACTGAAATGACAGTGCCTCAGGAGGTGGAGTTGACTTTTGTTGGGAGATTGGTCGCCGCAGGTTGCGATCATAACATACTCACTTTTCTTCTTGCGGATTTAGAGAAGCCGTATGCCTATCGTGTGGACCGGTTGTACTATGACTGGGAGGGGCGTTGCTGGGACCTGTTGCCGCGATATGAACATTTTCGCAGTCTCTTTCAGGAATGGCTTGAGGATCTTGTAGATTCCGGGCAGTTGCGAAAATTGCAGGAACTCAAAGAACGCCTGGAGCGTTCTATTCACAATCTGCATCGCATGTCACCGTGGTGAGGGGATTGACCAGTTCAGGGTCGTTCCTGCTGCGAATGGCACGATGTCCCCGTAGCGGTCAGGCACATGGAAGGGAGTGCGTTCCAACTTGACCGTTCCTTTGTTGGGAGCAAGTCTGTAGAAGTGCCTTCCGAAGGTGGCGACAAATTCGGCCAGATTGTCGAGACAATCCAGTTCTTCCATGCATTGCGCAATCAGCGGAAGCAAGATCGGAGTAGTGAAGATGCCGGGCTTCGGATGCTCGCATTCTTTGTGTGCCTGGCGGTGCGGCGCGGAATCTGATCCCAGAAAGAACTTTGGGTGTCCCTCTTTGATTATGGCTCGTAGTGCATCCCGATCAGCAGATGTCTTGGCTACCGGCTTGCAGAAATTGTAGGGATTGTTGGCCCAGTCTTCAGCGGTAAGGAGAAGGTGATGTGCGGTGATGGTGGCGGCTACTGAATCGCCCAGTTCGCGAACGGCATTTACTGCGGCTGCCGTGGAAACATGTTCCAATACGATGCGCAGTTTAGGAAAGGTTGTGTGGAGGCGCTTGAGTTCGGGAAGAAAGGCCTCTTCGGCGTTCATGATGTCGATTCCGCGTTCTGTGTCGTTGGGGATTTCACCATGGATGCATAACACCATTCCCAGATTTTCGGCCGCAGCAAAAGTGTCCGCATGGGCCATCAGGTCGGTGGCGCCGTGCTCCGAGTTGGTGGTCACGCCGCGCGGGTAGCATTTGATAGCGACAATGCCCGCTTCTGCGGCACGTTCGAGCTCGTTGTGAGTCAGACCTTCGTGCAGATACAGCGTCATTAGAAAGGTCATATCGGGTGCAATATGCAAGAGTGATCGCTTGTATTCGAGTGCGTCATGTACCGTTTGGATTGGTGGATTCACATTTGGCATTACCAGGCAGCGGCCTACACCTCCTGATCGGACCAATGGGGTGACGGTACGTGCCAAATCGCCGTCCCGCAGGTGGACATGGAAATCGTCGGCCAGGGGAATGGTGAGTGTTGTCTGTGTTTCTGTCATGTTCATCATGTGAGCGGAAAGATGCCACAATCCTCGCGCCGGTACAATCGTGTAATTTGCGAGTGGCTGCTGTATTTTGACGCGATGGGGCGACACGCGTGTTTCAGGGTTTCAGGGAATACGCGTTTACCCCTTTGCGCCGCAGATCTGCTGTGTTATTACTATTTTTTGAGTAATAGCCGTCCAAACAATGATTCTGTATCAAGAATGAGAAACAAGCCGTTTGTTGAAGCAGAAACGGCGACAGGTGTGACAGGCCGTTTTGCCAGTTACGGTGCCCTTAAACAAACTGAGGAAAAATGAAAAGAATAGTGATGATGTGGTTGCTGCTGTGCGCCGTTGTTGCGCAGGCGAAAATCGAGAATGCAGAGTGGATCTGGTATCCTGAGAAGGTTGCAGCCAATTCATTTCCGGGAGAGACACGCTACTTCAGGACTGAAGTGAATGTTCCCGTTGGGCAGAAGGTCAAGCAGGCCCAATTCAAGGTCACTGCGGATAATGAATGTAAGATCCTGGTGAACGGCAAGCAGGTAGCTGTCAAGACATCCGCCTGGAAACAGTTGCAATCATTCGACCTTACGAAGCATCTTAAAGCAGGGAACAATAGTCTTTCCGTTGTCGCCAGCAATGAGAGTGTTGGGTCTGCAGGCCTGATCGGTGAGCTTAAGATCACGTTCAGCAAGGGCAAGCCGCTTGTCGTTCGAACGTCCGGTGATTGGCAGAGCAGTAAGTCAGCCGACAAAGATTGGCAGAAAGCCAGAGTTCTTGGCAAACATGGAATGGGGCCGTGGGGCAACGTGGGGTCTGTCACCCGAAGTCGGAAGCATGTTGGAGTGCGGAATGCTGGTTCACGATATCCTAAGGGGCACCTGCCGGATGTTTCGGAACATCCGATCAACAGTGAGGTAGCCGACAGCCTGCTTGAAGCTGACTGGATGTTCCAGGCGGACTATAATCCTACTGCTGAGCGTATTCAGAATGAGGTTACATGGGCGCGCGAATTGGCCGAGAGAATCTCGAAAATGAAGAAGGCACCTAAGCTAGATAAGCCGCTTGCGGAGCTGAATAAATTGGAAGCAAAGATCGAAGGGTGTGATGATATTAAAGCACTCTATCTTGCCGTTCGTCGTGTTAAGCGTGAAATAGCATTCAGTAATCCGAAGATAGATTTCGATGAGATATTGCTGGTCGATAGTCCATATGCACAAATGCTGCATGGCCACAATGGCCATGAGTCGGGTCACCGTAATGGCAGTCAGATGTGCGGTGGCTTTGAGAGCAAGCTTCAGGTTCTCAAGGGGCTCAACCCGGATGGTGAACTCACGGATCTATTGCCTGAGGGGCTTGAAACCTATGTCTGGCGACCGGACCTTAGTTACGACGCCAGAAAGGTGGTGTTCTGCAAGATGGATGCTGACGGCCCAGCATTTCAGCTGTTTGAAGTGAATGTTGATGGTAGTGGGTTGAAGCAGTTGACAAACAGTGACTTTGATGACCTTGATCCGATTTACCTGCCTGATGGCAAGATCGCGTTTACGACAACCCGTGCTCATACATATGTACGGTGCCTTCCGACATCGCCGTCCTTTGTGCTGGCGCGTTGTGACGCTGATGGCACGAACATCCGTATCATCTCGCGCAACAGTGAGCCGGATTACTTGCCCTCATTGCTTCCCAACGGCAGTATGGTTTATACACGCTGGGAATATACTGAGCGACCGCTCTGGCGCCTGCAGGGACTTTGGACGATGAATCCGGACGGTACGGCCGTGCAGGTGTTCTGGGGTAACAGGAGTGCTTATCCTGATATGCTCATCGAGCCGCGCGCGATTCCAGATTCGAGTAAGGTGATGTTTGTTGGCGCGGGTCATCACAGGTTCTTTGCCGGCTGCCTTGGTACGGTTGATATATCCAAAGGTCGCGAATATCCTGATGGCCTGGCGAAGATTACGGCTGATGTGAGATGGCCGGAGAGTGGTGACGGGCCGGGCGGGTACAGCATTGAGTCCGACCAGTATCACGCCAGCGGAAGATACGCAGCTTATAAGAGCCCATACCCGATTGGAGAGGAAGACTTTGTCGTTTCCGCCCGCAGTGGCAGCGAGGGGAGTGGCAACATCGTAAGGTTCAGCGAGCAATTCTCGCTCTACCTTATGGATATTCACGGCAACCGTGAGCTGATCTACCGCGGTGACAATAATGTCTGGTACGCAATGCCGGTTAAGTCACGTAAAAAACCGGCGATGAGACCGGATCTGGTGAAATGGCCGAAGCCGGGTGAGAAGGCGGAGGGTGGCGTTCTTTATAGTGCCGATGTTTATGAAGGTATCCCTGAGGAAGATCTTCCGCGCGGATCTGCTAAATATTTACGCGTGCTCCAGATGGATGCCAAGACTTACACGGCAATGGCAAAGACATGGCGGCATTCAGGGCCGACGATTTCCATTCATCAGGAAGACGGTGTGAAGCGTATTCTGGGTACAGTGCCGATAGAAGCAGATGGCTCCGTTCACTTCAAGGTTCCGAGCGGCAAAGCGCTGCATTTTCAGCTCCTGGACAAGGACTACCGTTGCCTGCAGATTATGCGTTCTTTCACCGGTGTGATGCCGGGAGAGACGCGCGGTTGTGTTGGATGTCATGAAGCCAGGAACAATGCGCCTGTGGCGTTTAACTCGCGTGCAACAGCTATGAAGCGCAAACCGTCCGAGTTAATACCGCCGCCATGGGGTGCTAACGTAAGTATTGGTTATGAGAGGTTTGCACAGCCGGTTCTGGACAAGTATTGCGGTTCATGCCATCAGGGCGAGAAGAACCCGAAAGCCAGGAAACGGCTTGACCTGACTCTGCGTGGCGGTCTGAGTGAGCGCGGAGTGCCTGAAGCGCTTTGGCCTTTCAAGGAGCCATATGTAACGTTGATCGGCAAGGCATGGTCGGGACCCAATGTAAGCGGGAAGCCCGGTGCAGGGCTGGCAGGCGCACTGATGGTCGAAGGAACCGGCGGCAAACAGGGTCACGCAGAACTTCAACCGCTTAAGCCGGGTTCGATGCTGTCATCGACCAGTCCGCTGATCAAGATGCTGATGACCGGTGAACATCCGGTTTCAAAAGACTCTACTGTTAAACACAAGAAGCTCAAGATTGCACCAGAGGATCTTCGCAGAATGATTGCCTGGGTCGATGCCAACTGCGTGTACCGCGGCGATGAAGAAGTAAGGCAGATTCCTGATCCAGTAGGAATGGAAAGATTCGCGGTAAAGCCGAGAATCATGACTGCCCCGGTGATCGATCGTCTCCAGCCGGTGACGGATGTGATTGAGCAGTAGAGCGTGAGCGTTTAAGCATGGTGCTTGTACGATATGTAGGCTCTGTCAATTGGGATGAAAAAACATGATTTCAGATTGTAGGTTGTTCGCAGCGGTAGTGGCTGCCATCGGGGTGGTGTGGGCATCTACAGCATTTGCGATGAGTCCGGAGACAAAGGCTCGGATAGAAGCAGACTGGGCGAAGCAGGAGGCGGTGACGCGCAAGCTTAAGGTCAGTGACCCGAAAGCCCTTGAAGGGGCGATTGTGCGTGGTCGACTGATGATTGCCGATATGAAGGCGCTGGGCGCCAGGAAAGAGGCGGAGAAAGCGGAGAAGGTGTTAAGTAGCGCAACCGATTATAACCAAGTGCGTTGGGCAATTCGCGAGCTGGCGTTTGCGAACCCTGAAATTGATTTTGACGAGTTGGTTTTTGTGAAACGTCAGTGGCCACGTATAGGCCATCAGTGCGCGCATCGTGTGGGTGAGTCGCAGATACCTGGCGCAAATATCTGTGTGCTTAAGGGGCTCTCGCCGGAGGGCAAAATCCGCTATATCCTGGATGATCAAACCGCAAAAGGTGGGGTGGGCCGTTTTGATCTTTCTTACGATGCAAAGCGTTTGGTTTTTCCTTATGCAAAGCCTAGAAATCCGCCTACCAATTACGGCATGAATAGTCCGGGTCAGCGCGGCGGCGCCTGTTACATGTACGATGTTTTTGAAGTTGGTATTGATGGTACGGGTTTGCGAAATCTGACCGACCGTCTCGAGTCGGAAGATACTGAGCCGTGCTACCTTCCTGATGGTCGGATCGCGTTTACATCGTCGCGTGCCGACCGGTTGGTGCAGTGCGGTGACTGGGCACTGGCGTGCGGCGTTTATTCCATGGCTCCTGATGGCTCGGATATTCGGCGGATCACGGAGCCGAAGGAGGGCGAGTTTTATCCAAGCATGCTCGAGGACGGACGCATTATGTATACCCGCTGGGATTATGTTATGAAGGCCTATAATGTGATTCAGCAGCTTTGGGCGGTTAATCCTGACGGGCGGGGCGCATCGCTGATTTATGGGGACCACTATGATTTCTCGGCGGGTCCAAAAGCTTTTTTCGAAGCGAGGCAAATTCCCGGAACCAGCCGGGTGATTGCTACCGGCGCGGCGCATCATAACACCTGTGCAGGGCCAATCATGATCGTGGATCTCAACCAGAACCGTGGCGGACCGGAAGGGATGCAGATTGTGACTCCTGAGTTCAGCGTATATCCGGAAGCTGGACCTACGCGTACCAGCGTTGGCAAGCGTGATGTTGGCTGGTACAGTTCGCCGTATCCCGTGAGTGCGAATCAGTATTTTGTTTCGTATTCTTTTGAGCGTGGAGACAATGCCCGCAATGGCTACGGCATCTATTTGATGGATGTGCACGGCAATAAGGAGCTGGTCTATCGGTTTAAAGGCGCTTCCTGTTATTCTGCCTATCCGCTGAAAAGCCGTAAGAAGCCGCGCGTGGTGCCTGACCTGGTCACAGGAGTCGACCCCCAGACACCAGGGACGCTTATCGTTACGGATATCTACCAGGGCCTGGATGGTGTGGAACGTGGCACGGTCAAGTATCTACGTATTCTCGAAACACATTCGAAGACGGTGCATACCAAGCCGCAGCGTGTGGACCTGGGTTGCAGCAGCGGTTGGGACGTAAGGGGCGTGCTGGGAACGGTTCCTGTTGAGAAAGATGGCTCGGTCCATTTCGAGCTGCCGCCTTTCAAGCAGGTTTTCTTTGAGGCGCTCGACAAGGACTACCTGGAAATCAGGCGGATGCGGAACTTCATGAACGTGATGCCGGGAGAGAAAGTATCTTGTTTGGGATGTCATGAACCCTACGGCACGGCACCAATGGCGGTCGGTCGGCAAGTGCCGATGGCGATGAAGCGTAAAGCCTCGAAAATCCAGCCGCCGCCATGGGGGCAGGGTGGGTTCGGGTTCGAAGAGATTGTTCAACCCGTCCTTAATAAGAAATGTATCAGTTGTCATGATGGCCAAACGGAAAGAATTGTTCGGAAAGGTGTAGATGGCTCCGCGCAGAAAGTTATCCCTGTTGACCTGCGGGGTAAGGCGATGGTTAGGGCGCCTTCACCGGCGGGTGACAGAGATCAGGGACCTCAACATTGCGTTTCCGATTCTTTCCTTAATCTGCTCAAGCACGTGAGCTATGTTCAGGTTTCAGGGCATGGCGGGCCTGCGACACCGCTTGCGGCCTATGCGACAGGGTCTGGTGTGAGTGAGTTGATGAAGGTGATCCGGGATGATAATCACAAAGAGGTGAAACTTTCGACTGATGAGTGGCGGGTGTTTTCTGCGTGGATAGATTGTAATGCGCCTTATCTGGGTGGCTGGGAGAGTATTTGCCTCACTCCAACCGGGACGGCGCCTCCGCGATCCAAAAGGTGAGATGATCAAGATGCATGATGCGTCACTGGTGCCAGGCGGAATCCCTTGCGCGTCATGCTGCCGGCTGATTGGGCTTGGCATGCGCGGGCTTAGGCCATATTCTCGTGGCTATGAATAGACATGCTCGAAAACGTTTTGCCAACAAGGTGACCAACTTCATCTGGTCTGCGGTAATTTTTGTGATTTTGGCTGTGATCGGATTCTGGGTGATCACGAACTGGGTGTTGCCTTGGTTTGCGGTATTTAATGATGCCGTGTAGTCGTATTCATGGGCATTGATTTTATGGCGATCCGCCAGGAGAATTGTACGCATGCCGAACATTTTTCACGACGTGATGGCCCGACGGGAATTGTTTTTAATTCTAGTCGGCCGCAATATGAAGATTCGATACAAGAACTCAACGCTCGGGTTCTTCTGGTCGCTGTTGAGCCCGATTTTTCTGATCGTTATCTATTCTGTCTTTTTCGGAATATTGAAGATTCAGATGCCTCTTCCGGTATTGGTTTCGGGAATTATCGTGTGGCAATTTCTGGCCATGTGCCTGGGGGATTCTCTTTACGCGGTGATGGGAAATGCCAACCTGGTAACGAAGGCGTCGTTTCCGAGGCTGATTTTGCCTTTGTCCATGGTCGGGGCTAACTTTATCAACTTTCTGCTCTCTTTTGTTGTTTTGGTGGCGTATCTCCTGATCGCAAAGGTATCCTTCGGTGCCTTGTACCTGTTGCCCATTGCGGTGCTGACGCAGTTTGTACTGTGTCTTGGTTTGGCATCGATTCTGTCAGCCGCCAATGTTTTCTTTCGCGATACAGAGCATATTTTATCTGTCGTTCTGTTGGCGTGGTTTTTTCTGTCGCCTGTGATTTACGATTTAACTTTCATCTCGGATAAGTTTGTTGAAGGGCATTGGGTTCATACGGTGCTCTTCTTGAATCCCATGGCAGGTATTCTTACCCTTTACAGGGTGGCGTTGCTTTCTTCTGAATGTCCGGAGGTCAAGTCGCTTTGTCTTTCGATTGGAATAGCCTGGGCCATAGGTGTGCTTGGTGTTGCGATCTTTCAGAAAGCCCAACCGCGTTTTGGTGATGAGTTATGAGGATGACAATAGTATGACAGGCGATCACGTCATAGATGTGCAAGGCATGGGCAAGCGATTCCGTCTGCATCGATCGGGCACGCGTACGTTCAAGTCAGCCGCACTGGATCTCTTGAAAGCACGAGGAAGCGGCAAACGAGATTTTTGGGCATTGCAGGATTTGTCGTTTACCGTGGGCCGTGGCGAAACGCTGGGGATTATCGGCTCCAATGGGGCAGGCAAGAGTACGCTTTTGTCGCTTTTGGCCAAGACAAAGGTACCGACGACTGGCAGCATCCAGACGCATGGCACGGTGTCGTCGTTGCTTGAGCTGGGTGCGGGATTCCATCCGGACCTTACCGGGCGGGAGAATGTGTTCCTTGCCGGAGCCATCATGGGGTTGTCGCGTGCTCAGATGCGCGATCGCTTTGATGCGATCGTAGCCTTTGCGGAGCTGGATGAATTTATTGATCAGCCGGTTAAGCATTACTCCTCGGGTATGTATGTTCGCCTCGGGTTCGCGGTGGCCGTGGAGGTCGATCCTGACATTCTGTTGATTGACGAAGTGCTCGCCGTGGGCGATGTGAATTTTCAGCGCAAATGTATTGAGAAGATGGAGGCGTTTCGGCGTGAGGGGAAGACGATGCTGATCATTTCGCATGACCTGCCCACTATTCAGTCCATTAGTGATCGCATTCTGCTGTTGGACCAGGGGCGCATCGTGGGATTGGGTGAGCCGGATGCCGTGGTCGGCAGCTATCGTTCTCTTGCGCGCAAGCAGAGCGTCTCCGGCCTTGAGCGCGAATGGGGTACCGGTGAGATTGTGATTGAAGGCGTGGACTTTATGAACGCGTCGGGCAAGGAGAGTGATTGCTTTGCCTGTGGTGATAGCTTAACCGCGCGTATCCATTATCGGGCTGATCAACGTATTGAGAACCCGGTGTTTGGTTTTTCCCTGTCAGATCCACAGGGGCGCCTGATATTTGGCAGTAATACGCAGATTGGAGGCGCGAAGGTGCCGGTTGTGGAAGGTAAGGGCAGTTTGACCCTCGATTTGGAGAACTTGCCCATGGCGACCGGGACGTACCTGTTTTCGTTCTCGGTTCATTCTGCCGATCACCGGACAAATTATCATCGGCTGGATCATTATTTTGCAATTTCGATGGAAAATGAGAGAAGTTTTGAAGGGGTTTGTTTTATGCCAAGTTCATGGCGTATGGGGGAGGCAAGCGAATGAGTGTCGCCGCAGTGCATGGACTGACGCCGGAAGTGATCAGCGAGACCGTCAGGCAATCCCTTGAGGAGGATCTGGGGACGGGCGGTGATTGCACCACCGTGTCGCTGGTTCCTGAGGATCGGATGGCAAGCGCCAAGCTTCTGGCGAGGGAAGCCTGCGTGGTTGCGGGTGTGCCCGTGGCCGAAGAAGTGTTTCGGCAGGTGAACGATTCCCTTCAGGTGACTGTGATTGCGCAGGATGGCTCTGCGGTTGATGCGGGCGCTGATATTCTGGAGATTTCCGGCCCTGCGGGAGCCATTCTGACGGCAGAGCGGACGGCCTTGAATTTTATGCAGAGAATGTGCGGTGTGGCCACGATGGCGCAGCGATTCGTGGATGCCACGGCAGCGCATGGAACGCTGATTCTTGATACGCGTAAGACTACGCCAACGCTACGGGCATTCGAGAAATATGCGGTAACGTGCGGGGGCGGCACGAATCACCGTTTTGGGTTGTATGATCGTGTGCTCATCAAAGACAATCACCGCAAGTTGTGGGGTGGTGGTGACGAGGCCTTGAGTCTACGCGCTGCCGTGGAAACGGCCAGGGACCGTTTTCCGAAACTTGAGATTGAGATTGAAGTCGAGACGCTGGATGAGTTGGCGGATGCGCTTGAGGGAAGTCCCGAATGGGTTCTGCTGGATAACATGGGGCCGGAATTGCTGGCAAAGGCCGTAGCCCTTGCTGCGGGACGCACAAAGACAGAGGCCTCGGGCGGTATTACGATGGCAAACGTGGCTGCTGTAGCTGCTTCTGGCGTCGATGCCATTTCGCTGGGCTGCCTGACGCATTCGGCTCCGTCGGTGGATCTGTCTCTGGAGATTGACTTATGAGTGCAGTTGTCGTGGTTGACGTGGGCAATACCAGCACGTCGATTGGGCTGTGCCGTGCGGGGCGGATATCCAGGCTTCGCCGTTTACCGCGCAAAGATAATACCGTGATGACTCGTATGCGTCGTGTGGTAGAAGACTGCATTGGAAGTCATCGCGTGGTGGGTTCTGTGGTGGCTTCAGTGGTGCCGACTGTGACTCCTGTGTGGCAACGCGTGCTGGCGTCGGGCGGCATGGATCCTATTGTGGTGACGCATCGCACTGAGTTAGGCATAGGCATCGATTATCCCAAACCCCATACGATCGGTCCCGACCGTTTGGCTAATGCTTGCGCGGCCTTTCATGATTTTGGTGCACCGGTGATTGTGGCTGATTTTGGTACGGCGTTGACGTTTGATATCGTGGATGTGAGTGCGACTTATGTCGGTGGTGTGATTGCGCCGGGATTGCCGATGATGACTGATTATCTGGCTGAGCGCACGGCCTTGCTTCCGCACATTACCTTGCGTGGTCGCTGCGGTCCGGTGGGAAAGAGCACCGAAGGGGCGATGCGTATTGGTGCTCGTGTGGGGTATCGGGGTGCGGTGCGTGAAATTGTTGCGCATCTTTGCGAGAGTGATTCGCTGAAGGGTGCGCATCTGTGCGCGACAGGCGGTTTTGCGTCATGGGCATTGTCGGGGTCGGGATTGGATTTCAAGATCGATCCGCATTTAACGCTCAGGGGGTTGGGTAGGATTTTTGCGTTGAATCAGTGAGAGGGGGAGCGGCTTTCCCTACGATTCGCTCGGGTTAACGGCGCTGCATTGAAAAGGAAATGAGATCAAATGGGACGTTGGTTGGGAGTGGATTACGGTGAAAAGCGAGTAGGGTTGGCCGTTAGTGATGAGTCGGGCATTCTCGCGACACCGTTGCGTATTGCCGATGTGCTGTCGGTTAAGCAGGCTGCGCGTGCTGTGCGCGAAGCCTGTGCAGAGGTAGAAGCTGTCGGCATTGTGGTTGGCATGCCGCTGAACATGAATGGCACGATTGGGTTTAAGGCGGAAGAGGTCAATACGTTCTGCGAGCGTTTGCGTCGATCGGTCAATGTGCCGGTGGAGACCTGGGATGAACGATTGAGCACCAGCATGGTCGAACGAGTTCTTTTGGAGGCGGATATGAGTCGCGGCAAACGCCGCAAGGTACGTGATAAATTGGCGGCGCAGGTCATCTTGCAGGGGTGGCTGGATGCCAGACAGAATGAGCTGGAGCGCGATGAGTAAGGATGTCCGCTACAAGATGGTGGTGTCTTATGACGGGACGGAATATGCTGGATGGCAGATTCAACCCAACGGGCTCACGGTGCAGGAGGCCATTCAGAAGGTTCTGGCGCAGATTACCGGCGAAACGATCAAGGTGCATGGTAGCGGTCGCACGGACCAGGGCGTTCATGCCCGTGCACAGGTGGCCCATTTTGACTGCGCGAAGGATCGCAATCCGGTCGTTCTATGTCGTGGATTGAATGCGTTGCTTCCTGCGGATATTCGCGTGACTCGAGTATCTCGAGTACGTTCCGATTTTCATGCCCGGCGTTCAACCGTGAACAAAGAATATCGTTATTTTATCTGGAATCACGATGTGGTGCCTCCTTTCTTGCGTCGTTATCGCACACGTGTGCGGCAGCCGCTTGATGTGGATGCCATGCGTGAAGCGGCGAAAATGCTGTGCGGCGAGCAGGATTTTGCGGCCTTTACGGCCAATTCGAAGCGGGGTGATGAGAGCACGGTGCGACACCTCATGGAGTTGTCCGTGACGCAGAAGGGCCGTGAGATTGTAATTCGCGCTGTTGGGGACGGTTTTTTGTACAAAATGGTGCGTAGCTTGTCGGGATGGCTTATTCGTGTGGGCAATGGATCAGTGGAGCCGGGGCAGTCTCTTGATGTATTGGAATCGCGTGTGCGTACAGCCTGTGTTCGGACGGCCCCGCCTGAGGGCCTTTTTCTCTGGCGCGTCAAATACTGATCTGCCATACTTGCGCGCTATGCAAATCAGGATACTTCCCTCACTGTTGGCTGCAGATTTTGGTCACCTGGCGGACGAAGCACGACGTGCGGAGTCAGCCGGGGCGGATGAGTTGCATCTGGATATCATGGATGCGCACCTTGTGCCGAATCTCAGCATGGGGCCTGCGGTGGTGGCAATGGCGGATGCCTGCGTCAATATTCCGCTGAATGTGCATTTAATGATGACGAATCCCGATCGCTACATTGCGCCATTTGCGGATGCCGGAGCAACCACGATTTTGATTCATGTGGAAGCTGATTGTGATGTGGCGGCGACGTTGGCGGCGATTCATGCGCGCGGGATTCGTGCAGGGGTGACGGTGAATCCGGGTACGTTGGCAGAAAAGGCTTTTCCCTATCTGGCGGTATCGGATGAGCTGCTATGTATGACGGTGGAGCCCGGTTATGGCGGGCAAAGCTTTATGCCGGAGGTGTTGCCGAAGATCAGGGAGCTCCGTGATCGTGCAAACGAGATAGGGAAGGCAGACCTTGATATTATGGTAGATGGCGGGATCAATATTGAAACAGCCTGTGCCTGTGCCGCTGCGGGTGCTAATAGTTTTGTTGCGGGAACGTTTCTGTATCGCAGCGATGACATGCCCGGTCTTATGACCAGAATGCGTGAGATTGCCCAGGCCGCGCTTAACATGTGAGATGATTGAATCAATGTCCGACTTAAGTCATATTCGAAATTTCTGTATTATTGCTCATATTGATCATGGGAAGTCGACGCTTGCAGACCGCATGCTTGAACTGACCAAGACCATTGATCAGCGTCAGTTTCGTGACCAGGTGCTGGATGACATGGATTTGGAGCGGGAGCGGGGGATTACGATCAAGTCCCATCCTGTGACCATTCAGTATGAAGCCAAGGATGGTCGCACCTATACCATGAATTTGATCGATACCCCGGGACATGTTGATTTCACCTACGAGGTGTCCCGTAGCATGGCCGCCTGCGAGGGGGCATTGCTGGTGGTCGATGCGGCGCAGGGTGTAGAGGCTCAAACCGTGGCCAACACCTATTTGGCCATGGAGCGGGAGCTTGAGATTGTGCCCGTCATCAACAAGGTGGATCTTCCGAATGCCGACGTGGAGGAAGCCAAGCGACAGATCGAAGATATTCTGGCGATCAGTATGGATGACGCATTGCTGATCAGTGCGAAGAGCGGCCTGGGTATCGAAGCGGTGCTCGAAGCCGTGGTGCAGCGCATTCCGCCGCCACCATCACCCGAAGAATCTGAGGGCACACGTGCGCTTGTGTTTGATTCGTCTTATGACGCTTTTCGCGGAGTGGTGACGTATGTGCGCGTATTTTCCGGGGAATTGGCTACCGGGAGTTCGGTACGCCTGATGGGGACGCAGGCGGAAACAGAGCTCAAGGAGGTAGGGACCTTTGTGCCCAAGCCGGTTGCTCAGAAGGCGTTAACCTCCGGACAGGTTGGTTATTTTGTGGGGACGATCAAGGAACCCAAAGAGATTCGCGTAGGGGATACCGTGACGACGACGCGGAAATCTGCCACCGAAGCTTTACCGGGGTTTCACGATGTGCATCCCATGGTCTTCAGCGGGTTGTATCCAGTGGATACTTCGGAGTATGAGAAGTTTCGCTTTGCGTTGGAGAAATTGGAACTGAACGATGCGGCTTTTTCGTTTCACCCGGAGAGTTCCGTAGCATTGGGGTTCGGGTTTCGCTGTGGTTTTCTGGGTCTGTTACACATGGAGGTGATTCAGGAGCGTCTGACGCGGGAGTTTGATGTCGACATCATCAGCACGCATCCGGCCGTGGTCTACCGTGTATTGAAAAAAGATGGAGAGATGATTGAGGTGGATAACCCGATCAATTTGCCGGACATCATGCGCATTGAGGAAATTGAGGAGCCGATGATCAAGGCGTTCATCATCTGCCGCAACGATAATATTGGTGATATTCTGCGATTAACGATGGATCGTCGTGGAGAGGTGACTAAAACGGATTCACTCGATTCTCATCGCGTGATGTTGACCTGCTCGTTGCCATTGAATGAGATTGTAACAGATTTTCATGATACCTTGAAGAGTGTCAGTCGCGGGTATGCATCCATGGATTATGAGTATGCGGGATACCAGGTCAGTGACATCATCAAATTGGATATATTGCTTAACAGTGAGCCCGTGGACGCGTTCTCCTGCATGGTGCATCGGGATAAAGCCGTGGCGCGTGGGCGGCAGATTTGTAAGGCATTGAAGGAAGCAATCCCCCCGCATATGTTTGCGGTGCCGGTGCAGGCGGTGATTGGTCGGACTATTGTGGCGCGCGAGACTATTCGTGCTTTTCGTAAGGATGTAACGGCGAAGCTTTATGGTGGCGATATCACGCGAAAACGTAAAGTGCTTGAAAAACAGAAAGCCGGCAAGAAGCGGATGAAGCAGTTTGGTAAAGTCAATGTGCCGCAAAAGGCATTCGTGTCCGTATTGAAAGCGTGGTAAGGCAGCCATTGTGAAAGTGGGAATTTGAAGTGATTGAACTACTGAAGAAAAGACGGACGCGCAAGGCTGCAAAAGAAATGTTGCGGCATGCCAAACATCTACGGAACATGCGTGGCGATCTTATGTCCGAGGAAGATGTGAGTCGGATTGAGACTGCAGAGCAAGCGGTGCGTGATGCGTTGCGCCTTGGTGTTGTCGATCGCACGGAGGAAGCCACGAGTGCGTTGAATGCGGTGTTGTTGCAACTGACGCCTCCGAGACGTTTTGGCAGTTTTGGCGAGAATGTTGAAATTATTGTGGTGGCTGTTGTGGTGGCCATGGGCTTTCGCGCGTATTTCTTTCAGCCATTTAAGATCCCCACAGGCTCTATGGAGCCTACGCTTTTCGGAATTAAGTCTGAGGCGAATGGTCATCCGACCTTGTTGGATGGTTTTCCTTTGAAATATGCCAAATGGATCGTAACGGGTCAGATGACGCATGTCATCAAAGCGAAGAGTGGCGGGACACTGAACGATCCGTATTTTTACGGACGTCCTCCTTTGTCGCATAATCCATCCCGGTCGCGGGTTTATGTGGGGGCACAGAAGCTTTCCGTTCCGTGCATGGCCCAGTTGAATTTCAAGCACGGTGACTATGTGCCGAAGGGGGCTGTGATTTGGTCCGGCAAGGTGACGGCGGGTGATCATGTGTTTGTGAATAAGATGACATGGAATTTTCGGCGACCACGACGCGGGGAAATTATGGTGTTTGATACGCACGGCATCCAGGGCATTCAGCAGGGCACGCATTATATCAAACGAATGGTAGGCTTGCCGAATGACCGAGTATCTGTCAATCCGCCTTATCTCATGATTGGTGGAGAGAAGGTGGATAAACCCGAAGGCATTCGCCGGATTGCGGCATGTGAACCGGGGTATTATGGGTATCAGACCGTGCAGCAAGGGATTTTGCAGACGTCGCGTGATTATTTTCAGCTTTCAGATGATGAGTATTTTGCGATGGGTGATAATACGGGCAACAGCAAAGACAGTCGCTACTGGGGTGCGGTTCCCCGTGATAATCTGGTGGGGCCGGCGTGCATGATTTACTGGCCGATATCGCGGCGGTGGGGTGTGCCGGAGTGACGTGCGGCTTGGCCTGCGAAGCCTTGCGCGAAGTCGAGTCCTTCTCGGGTGCTTGTGAGGTATTGTCCTGATTGGCTTGCGAGGTGGTATTTGTAGCCGCGAGCGTGAGCAAGCGGATCCGCAAGTTGAGTGGTCGGGCTGGCGGTTCGTCCGGAGTAAGTAACTATCGAATGGTTTAGGTAAGCGACAAAAGACAGACGACGGAAAGGAATCTGGTTTGGCAAAACAGGCAAAAACAGCAATTACACCCACGCGGGCAGACGATTATCCCGAGTGGTATCAGCAGGTTATTCGCTCAGCAAAGCTGGCTGAGAATAGTCCTGTGCGCGGCTGCATGGTGATTAATCCATGGGGCTATGCATTGTGGGAGAATATCAAGGATGCCCTGGATCGGATGTTTAAGGATACCGGTCATGTTAATGCATATTTTCCGTTGTTTATACCGCTGAGTTTCCTTGAGAAGGAAGCGGAACATGTTGAGGGGTTTGCCAAGGAATGCGCAGTGGTTACGCATCACAGGCTTGAAGCATCTGAGGACGGAAAGCTCGTGCCTGCGGGTGAGCTGGATGAGCCGCTGATTGTGCGTCCGACCTCTGAGACTATTATTGGGGCGACCTATGCCAAGTGGGTGCAGAGTTATCGAGACCTGCCCATCCTGATTAATCAGTGGGCCAATGTTGTGCGCTGGGAAATGCGCACGCGTTTGTTTCTGCGAACTGTGGAGTTTCTGTGGCAGGAAGGACATACTGCTCACGAGACTCGGGACGAGGCGTGGGAAGAGACGCTTAAGATTCTCGAGGTATACAAGACCTTTGCGCAGGACTATATGGCGATGCCAGTCTTGACTGGAGAAAAGACAGCCGGCGAACGTTTTCCGGGTGCAGTGAACACGTTTTGTATTGAGGCGATGATGCAGGATCGCAAAGCGTTACAGGCCGGGACTACACATTTTCTCGGACAGAACTTTGCCAAGGCGTCCAATATCCTGTTCCAGGGACGTGACGGGAACCAAGAGCATGCGTGGACCACGTCCTGGGGCGTTTCGACTCGTCTCATTGGCGGTATGATTATGACGCATGGGGATGACAATGGCATGGTGATGCCGCCACGGCTGGCACCGTCTCATGTGGCGATTCTTCCGATTTATCGTAAAGAGGAAGAACGTCAGAGTGTGGTTGATTATTGCGAGCGTCTGGCGGCCAGGTTGCGTGAGAAAACCTATCATGGCAAGCGCCTGGGCGTGGAGCTTGATATGCGCGACATGAATGCCGGTGAGAAAAGTTGGGAATGGGTCAAGAAGGGGATTCCGATTACTGTGGAAGTCGGCCCTCGCGACATTGCAGATGATTCTGTTTATGTGGGACGTCGTGATAAAGACCGGCGTGAGCGCTATGGAGCGAAGACAGATGTGTTTGTGGATGGCGTAACTAATGTGCTGGACGAGATACAGCAAGCTTTGTTGGCGCGCGCAATGGCCTTTCGTGATGAGAACACCATGGCCATTGACGATTGGGATGCTTTTCAGTCATTCTTCACGCCGCAGAGCAAGAAGAAACCCGAGATTCATGGTGGGTTTGCAATGTCGCACTGGTGTGATGACGAAGCGTGTGAAGCAAAGATTAATGATGCGTTGAGTGTCACAATTCGTTGTGTGCCATTTGACCGCGCACAGGGTGGCGAGGGCCAATGTGTGGTGTGTGGCAAGCCGAGTAGTGGTCGCGTGGTTTTTGCAAAGTCATATTGAGCAGGCTAAGACAGTGACAACCGGAATCGTATACGATGAGCGATTCAAGTTACATGACACGCGCGCCGGTCATCCTGAGTGTGCGTCGCGTTGTGATGCTGTGCTTGATGGCATACGGACTTGCTGCAACGAGAATGATCTTTCCTGGTTGAGTCCACGGCCGGCGACAATGGATGAGCTATCGCTGGCGCACAGCCCTTTCTACATTGAGACGGTCCGTGAGGATGTTGAGAACGGGGCTATGATGTTGAGTACCGGTGACACCGATGTGTGTCCTGATTCATATGACGTGGCCTGTCTTGCCGCAGGAGGAGCTGTTGTGGCCGTGGATGCCGTGATGAGCGGTGATGTGGATAATGCGTTTTGTGTTTTGCGTCCGCCCGGGCATCATGCCACGCGTGATCGTGGAATGGGTTTCTGTGTTTTCAATAACATTGCCGTAGCAGCTCGATATGTGTGTGCACGGTATGGCATTGAACGGGTTGCGATCGTGGATTGGGATGTGCATCATGGCAATGGTACACAGGACATCTTTTATGAGGATTCTTCTGTGTTCTTTTTCAGCACGCACCAATGGCCATTTTACCCCGGTTCCGGCACAACGGACGAGAAGGGGGCGGGTGAGGGACGTGGATACACGCTGAATGTGCCGCTGCCGGCAGGGGCTTGTATGACGGAAGTGCAACGTGCATTTCGCAATGAATTATTGCCTGCAATGCGGCAGTTTCAGCCCGAGTTTGTTTTTGTGTCTGCGGGCTTTGATTCGCGCAAAGGTGATTTGATTGGGCAGATGTTTCTTTCGGACGAAGATTTTTACGAATTGACACGCCTGGTGATGAAGATTGCGGACGAGACTGCTCGGGGCCGCATTGTGTCTGTGTTGGAGGGTGGATACACGCCGACGGGTTTAGCGTCTTCTGCCGGCGCACATGTTCAGGCATTGAGTGGGGGTTTGGACGCGAATAGGCTTGCTGCAACATTGCTGAGTGCCTAATAATCGATATTTGATCACTATATATGACAGCAGCATGGGCTGTGACTATCGTGTCCGTTTCGGAGGAAATCGGCAATGAGCACAGAACAGACCAGGGAATCGGTGGGGGTGGTTGAGGTGCAGCGTGTAGACATTGCGCTGCCTGAGGGTGGTTTGCGTCTTGAGTCAGGGGGTGTTCTGCCCGAATTAACCGTGGCCTATGAGACTTATGGTGAGCTGAGTCCTGAGCGTGATAATGTTATTTTTATCTGTCATGCTTTGACGGGAGATGCGCACGTTGCGGGGTGGCACGAGTCTGAAGGTAATGCCCCCGGTTGGTGGGATGATATGGTCGGGCCAGGAAAGGGCATTGATACCCGCTACTATCATGTGATCTGTGCGAATATTCTGGGAGGGTGCAAAGGCACGACGGGCCCATCATCTGTTAATCCTGAAACTGGAAAGTCCTATGGGTCTGCATTTCCAGCTTTCACGGTGGGGGATGTGGTTGACGTGCATTGTCTGTTGCTCAAGCACCTGGGCATTGAACGTTTGGCGGCCGTCATCGGGGGATCATTTGGTGGCATGCAGGCGCTTGAATGGACGGTTCGATATCCGGATATGATCGCGCATTGCATTAGCGTGGCATCGGCAACTAGTCTTTCCGCACAAGCCTTGTCTTTTGATGTGATCAGTCGCAATGCCATTCTGTCCGATCCGGACTGGCAGGACGGCGATTATTATGAGACGGGGCGTATGCCGTCGACAGGGTTAGCCCAGGCACGTCAGATTGGGCATATCACATATCTGTCTTCTGAGATTATGACGAACAAATTCGGTCGCGAGAAGCGTTCGAATGATACTGTGGATACGCTTGCCGGACATGCTGTGTTTCGTTCGGATTTTCAAGTTGAAAGTTATCTTCAGTATCAGGGGGAAAAGTTTTTGCAGCGCTTTGATGCCAACTCGTATCTGCATATCACGCGTACATTGGATGAGTATGATTTAGAGTCAGGGTTTGAGTCGCTGGATGAAGCATTAGAGCGTGTGAAAGCCAAGGTGCTTGTAGTGGCGTTGAGCTCAGACTGGCTGTTTCCTGCCCGGCAATCCGTGGAGCTTGCAAACGGGCTGTTGCGGGCAGGCAAGCAGGTGAGTTATTGCCTGCTTGAAGCACCGCATGGGCATGATGCATTTCTGGTGCATATTGAGCATCTCACCGAAGTGCTGCGAGCATTTCTTCCCTGGGTGACACCCTCGCCAACCGCACCGCAGGCTAAGCCGCGAGCGCTCAGCGGTCGTGCGGTGCCGGGGCGGTCTGATTATGATGTTTTTGTCCGGGAGTCCAAATGCCTGGCTGAGATGGTGCAGCCGAATTCACGAGTGCTGGATCTGGGATGTGGTGATGGACATCTTCTGGAATTCCTCAAGGAAACACGTTCTGCGAGTGGAATGGGTGTGGATATAGACCTGGAATCCGTGATTCGAGTCATTGATTCAGGGATTGATATTTTTCAGGAAGATATTGATGAAGGCTTGGGGATGATTCCGGATGGCAGTTATGATTTTGCGGTGCTGAATGAGACCATTCAGGTGGTGCGTCGTCCTCGTTTTGTTGTGCGCGAGATGCTTCGTGTGGCACGTGAAGCTATCGTGACTTTCCCGAACTTCGGTAAATGGAATTTGCGGCTGCAACTGGCGTTGCGAGGGCGAATGCCGAAAAATCGGGCGTTGCCGTTTGAGTGGTATGACACGCCAAACATTCATTTGTTTACGTTGCGGGACTTTATTGACTTATGTGATCAGGATAATATCCGTATTGCCGAAAAAGTCTGCATTCCTCATGGACGGGTGAGTGAGTTGCTTGTGGGGTTTGGCCAGTGTAATCTTGGAGCTGATCGCGTCGTGGTGCGTGTTGCGCGATCTTGAAGCGGGGAGAATGATCATGGAATTGAATAAGGAATTGCGCGATCGGATGCCGCAGATTATTAGCGAGTTGTCACACTGCTGGCATTGTCCCATTGGAGCGAATACCGAAAAGGGGTTGAATCTTGCGGGGCAACGCGCGGTTCACAGCGTGCTGGAAGATCTGATTTCAGTTCTATTCCCCGGTTGCCATGGTCACGAACCCGTGCAGGATTCGTTCCTCATTCAGTATTTGCAGGAGCAGTTTGAGTCAGCCATTGACAGGCTTCGGGATCAAATGCTCAGGGCGTTTCAGTATCAGTGTTCTGTGGTGGAGTGTAAGGACTGTCACGACTGCAAAGCTCAGAGCGACGAAGCGATTGAGCATATAGTGAACTCGCTGCCACAAGTGCAGAAGATTCTTCAGAGTGACATTAATGCGGCTTATGAAGGGGATCCGGCGGCCCGCTCCACGATGGAGATTGTCATGAGCTATCCTGGCGTTTATGCCGTGATCGTGCACCGTGTAGCGCACTTGCTCTATGAGAAAGACGTCCCCCTGATTCCTCGTGTGATGTCTGAGCACGCGCATTCCCTGACGGGCATTGATATTCATCCTGGTGCGCAGATTGGTCAGGGCTTTTTTATCGATCATGGTACGGGAGTTGTGATTGGAGAGACCTGTGTCATCGGGCAGAACGTCAAGCTCTACCAGGGGGTTACGCTTGGAGCTATGAGTTTTGAACGAGACCCCGAAGGCAACCTGGTAAAAGGAATCAAACGTCATCCGAATGTGGGTGATCATGTGGTCATCTATGCGGGCGCGACGATCCTGGGTGGGGACACCACGATTGGTGAGCATGCGGTGATCGGTGGCAACGTCTGGTTAACGCATTCCGTGCCGCCCAAAGCCAAGGTTCACAATCAGCAACCCAAGCCACTCATTCGGGAAAAAGACGGCAGCTGGCGCACGGCCGACGGCCCCTGGAACGACATCGGCGGCGGGATCTGATTCTACCGCAAAGCAATGAGGTTATGACCAGGCTATCATCGGTGCCAGTCTTTTCAATTAAGAGGTGTTGTACTTGCATTACAACTTTGTTGTGATAATATTACAACACTACGAAAGGAGTACTTCGTGAAAAATGGTACCGAGAGTGAGGGTTTTGGGACGTATTTGAAGAGTCTGCGGCTGGACCGTCGGATTACGTTACGGGAGTTCTGTCGTCGTGCGAGTGCTGACCCGGGGAATATCAGTCGAATTGAACGAGGGGTATGGCCACCACCGCAGGACCGTAGCATTCTGGTGCGATATGCCAGCGCGCTGGAATTGAAGGAAGCTTCGGACGAATGGTACAAATTCTTCGATTGTGCGGCGGCCGATTGCGGTATAATCCCTAAGGACATTATGGAGGATGACGAAGTCGTAAAGGTTCTGCCTGTGCTGTTTCGTACCCTTCGCCGCGAGAAGCCTTCGGAAGAGGATCTTGACAGGTTAGTTGATAAGCTGCGGAGGTCGTAGTCATGTTGCGACTCCCCCCGCGCCCCATTTTGACTTGGAAAGAGATTGCTGCCGCGGCCCGAGAATTTTCTGACGAGAAGGATCTTGTCTCCCGTTCTTATCCGTTGGATGTGGAGGAAATTGCGGAATGTGATCTTGGAATGGAGATCAGACTCGCTTCCGGTGTGTTGGATGAATTTGGATCTCCGGCGCAGATTGCGCCGGGAGATGGCAATCCTGTCATAACGGTAGATTCTGACCAATACCGGCAGCAATCGTCGTTTTATCGGTATTCGGTGGCTCATGAAATCGGGCACCATGTGTTGCATGGTGACTGGCTCGCCAAGGTGTGGCAACTGGTTACATCGGTGGAGACATGAAAGTCCGTAATCATGGCAAGATCTGAAGATGATTATCAATGGATTGAAGCGCAGGCTGATGAATTTGCCTCGTACTTACTTGCCCCGGAAGCCGCTTTCGAACCTTTTCTGACAGAGCATTTGGGAAAGTTGGATAGGATTGAGGCCAAGTTGGATTCTGAGGATGTTCTGCCTTATCTGGCAAATCCAGTGGCAGGATATTTTGGTATGAGTGCCAGCGCGGCACAGGCCAGGATACGGAAAAGTGATCAGTGGCTTAAGATGGCGGCTACATTAAACGGGCACTGTTGACAGAACACGCTAAATGTCACGATGGTAGGCTGTGTTCCTTGTCGCTGTCCGATAAAGGAAATTCTGTGAGGATGGAACTTCTGGCTACGAGACTGAAGGTGTATAGGTTACGGTTTAGTGAAGAGAGAGGGGAGCCCTAGTCTCGGTGGATAGTGATGCGGACACCCCTCAATAAATATTGTCGACCTTCTTCTTTCAGCATCAATATTGTTCTTCTAGTTGTGGGCTTCCTGATAGTTTTCTGCACCGAGGGGAACGGGTCAGATTCAAGCAGGGTTAATTTTAATGGGACGGTTGCGTTGCGCGATATAGCCCCAGGGGAGATGACTTTCGGTAATATTGTCTGGCAGGCTCGTGTGGGGCAGGGATTCTCGGGTATGATCGTGTCGAAGGATCGCGTGTTTACTCAAGGCCAGAATACAGCGGGGCAGTTTGTTCTGTGTCTGGATGCTGCAACGGGGGAATGTCTGTGGCGATATCGCTATGGTCGGCCATGGGATGTAGAGGGAAATTATGCTGGCCCATATGCGTCGCCGGTTTTCTATCATGGCAAGGTGTATTATTGCGGTTGCTATGGTGTTGTGGGGTGTCTTGATGCGCTGACCGGTAAGAGTCTTTGGCGCGTTAACCTTGTTGAAGAACTGGGCGTTCGAGTGCCGGGGTTCGGGTATGCGATTACCCCGCTCCTACATGATGGTCGCATGCTTATTGCCGGTGGTGCGAACGGACCGTCAATGATTGCCTTCAATGCTGTCACAGGGAACGTCCTGTGGTCGATGGGCACCGACTCAGCGAGTTATAGTTCGCCAGTTCTTGTGCCTTCAGAAACGGGCGACATGGTGACGTGTTTTCTTGAGAACACGATTGTCCTCCATCGTATTGATGATGGTGAACAGATCTGGCGGTACGAGTGGTCGGAGGGATACGATCCCCATGCTGCATGGCCTTTGCGGGATGGACGCCATCTCGTTTTTTCCGCTCCGTTCAGGCGCGGGGCAGTGGGCTTTCTTGTAGAGGAAGATGACGGACGCACAAAATGTCGAAAGCTTTGGGATACCAAGGATCTCTGTCTGGATGTGCTTTGTGCTGCTGTACATAATGGGAGGGTATACGGATTCAGTGTCAAGAGTCCTCAGGCGCGGGTCAACGGAGGAACTCCTGGTGTGCTTCGTGCAATTGACGTGAGGACAGGTGAGATGCAGTGGGAACATGATGGTATTTCGCATTGTTCAGTCATGCTGCTTGGTCAAAAGCTTGTGCTTTGGTCAGAAGATGGTTGGCTAACTCTCGGGCGGGATGAAGGTGATTGTTTTGCTGTTGAGTTCAGGCAGAAGCTATTGGATGAGCGGCTCTGTTGGACGTCACCTGCGTATGATCGAGGCACTCTGTTTGTTCGAGGTGGTGATACTATCGTGGCGTTATCATTGAGTGCATGTGAAGGTCCTGAGAATCCGATTCATGTTGCTTTGGCCGACAGCGGTTGGTTTGGGAGGATCGTTCAGTCATGCCGAGGAAGTGTTGTATGGTCCCCATCATTCGTAGACATGTTGTCTTGGTTTGTATTCTGTCTGGCTTTGTGTGTTTTTGCGCTGTGTGTCGTTGCGTTGCTTCCTTGTGTGCCGTTATGTGAAGTAAGCATCCTCATCACTATGTTTATTTTCGGCATTTTGGGAATGGTCCCGCTTTCTCTCATGATGGGGCGTATCGTTTTTTCATGGCCAGTGTCGCTATATGCGATGTTGTCTCTTTTGTGCTTGATTCAAAGGTGGGATGGCGACACGAATGTTTTAGCAAGGAGGAGTATCTGCCGTCTGATCCTTTTTCTGTTCGTGTTGTTGTGCGCAGTTTACTGGAAGGTTATACATGCATTGTTACTGGAGCCGTGTGTTGGATTTCTTTTTGGCTTATTACCTTCGGTTATAGTGCTTTGTGTTTTGGATCGTTATATTGGAAGTAAGTCTTCCCGGTTGATTTCCTTTGGTGTGAATGTGTTAGGGTTTGCGGTTCTATTCTGGTCATCGGTGTTGGTGATTCTTATACGCAGTTAGCGATTTGAGTTGTGTCTGTGTAGCTACACTTCAGGTAGGGTGCGGGTGACGATGCGGACGGTGTTGGGGGCGACGGTCATGACGCCGCCGCCAATGTCGAATTCCTGATCCACTTCGGAGTCTTTTGTCCTCAGTTTACCTTTGCCGGCGATCAATGCGCAGATGATGGGTTGATGTCCGGGAAGGATTGTGGTGCGCCCATCGGTCGCCGGTACGTCCAGAAACGTCACGTTCTCGACACGGCGGGATCGGTCTGGGGCGGCGAGCTCAAGGAGGAAGGTGTTCACGAGTCGTTTACCCTTCGATTTGCTGTGCCTTCTTCAGGGCACCTTCGATTGAGCCGGTCATGAGAAATGCCTGTTCAGGCACATCGTCATGTCGGCCTTCCAGGATTTCTTCAAAGCCGCTTACGGTTTCATCCACGGGAACGTATTCACCGGGAATGCCTGTGAATTGTTCTGCCACGAAGTTTGGCTGCGACAGGAAGCGTTGGATGCGACGTGCACGTGTGACGACCTCGCGGTCGTTCTCCGGGAGTTCTTCAATGCCGAGGATGGTGATGATGTCCTGGAGTTCGGCATAGCGCTGGAGTACCCGCTGTACGGCCTGGGCCACATCATA
>JADHWI010000070.1 GCA_016783565.1 Kiritimatiellia bacterium | reverse complement strand
GATGATCGTGATCGAACCGTCCGATAATCCCCACATGGTTGGCTATCACCGTGAATCGCCCAATTCTACCATCCACTTGAATTGTACAATGGTTACCGATGTATACATGATCCTCGAGAGTCATCAAGTGAGGAGCCCAGATGGCGGACCACAAACCCACATGAACATGTCTACCGACCTTCACCCCTGACCTGATCGAATATATCCTATTGAGGTGCTGCAGCAATCGAACAGCCGTTGCTGACTGTAACAAACGGGGCATCTTCATTATGTACTAGCATTCCTTCCAAAATCAGTTATAAAGCTCCGCTCAAAGGCATCAATAAAGGAGCCCTGCGTGCAGTTGTACACTCAAATAGCACTGTAGGCAGTCTTGGGAGGATGAGGCAAGCTAAACTTGCCCGGAACAGCGATGAAGAAACCCCATTCGTCAGAGCTGGCTGTTAGTCGCGTAATATCTTCGCAACAGGCGGACACCCCCCCACCCAAGCACAAACACTGTTACAAGACAACCCGCAACGAAACCGAGCATATTCGGTCTATATAGAAATACAACTTCGTGACGCCCCGGCGGAACCACCACGCCACGCATTATCGCGTTACACTTAAGCATCGGCTGTCGTCGACCGTCCACTTTAACGACACATTCAGGATCATACCTATCATTCAAGAGAAGAATGGAGTCCGTTGTCACGTCAACATCTACCTCCACCCGAGTTGTGGACCACTTTCGTATCCGAGCGGGTGCCGCAACCAAAGAAGTCCCCGCTTGCTTCGGAAGCGATGTATTCGCCGCAACTAGCAGCTCCGTGCCAGGTTTCCACGCTGGATTGGTGAGTTCCTTCATTGCCGCCGCATCATCGATCACGCGCCACTGGCCGAACGTCACCGCGCGAGGTAACGCATCTCTGTACCGGAGAAGGACATGCTCCCCCCCATCCGTATTCGGAACAAGACCGCGCCGAGTCACATCAAAACGCGTCACCACGGCGAATGCTGGATGGCGCACCAATCCTTCCAGCGCTTTCGCACTTCCCAACACAAATCGCGTGCCGGTCAACTGCCACAACCGCAAAGGATTCTGCTCCAAAACGGAAAACACTTGTTGAGAACCTTCGTCAAGTTTCGATCCTGCTTGCGGTGTCAGCATGTCTGCACCATGAATCAGAAAATTCAGCCACAGCGGGTCCCCCCTTTGAGGGGAAGAAAGGTGATAGGATGTTCTCCCGTATTCTGGATCTTCTGTAATCATTTCCGCTATCGGGTTCTTTAGATAGTAGAAACTTAGGTCCCTTACACGAACAAACATCTTGCATACAACCGAGATATCTACGAGCAATATGACGATCAGTCCGACTATGAGTAAGTCGCAACGTCTCTGTGGTCGACGTCGACACCAGGGCAGCAATGCAAACGCAACCGAGCACGACAGGAAAACCCAACCACCATGGCGCAATGCACCTTGTAGCGTCTGCGCTAGTACTGCGCTTTGAGTTCCCATCCCTATAGTCTGCCAGTATCTGCCTAGGCTCGGAGAGCACGCCCCTGCCATGAAGGCACCAAGAAAGGATAGAACTGATCCAATGAGTGAGACCGACAAGACCACACCGTGGGTTCCCGCGAACATAACCGATAACGCCTTCGCTTTTCCCGTCACATCGGGTGTATTAGAATCGACCTGCCGACATGACTGAAAGAATCTTTCCACACCCACAGCAAAGAGCATGCAGAGCGAGAGATCGACGAGGTGCAGAAACTTGATTGGGCACCGAATACGGCCCATGAACGGCAGACTGAAAAAAGCACGATAAATAGGGAAATACCGCCCCAAAGCCAGAAGTAGGGCCATCACCGCGACAACACTCCAGAACAGGATGTCCCACCGTCTATCCGCGAGTACACCGCCCCCAGCATTGCGGCCGTCAATGCTGACCCGAGGCTCCACCTGGCATTTAGCCGAACTCACCTCCCTTTTTCGGCGCGACCTTCCAACTATACCTAGAACTCCGTACATGGCAAACAGAACTGCGAACGCGCCCAGATAAACCGTATGCTGTCGAAAATTCCGAAACCCTCTGCCTGTATCTCGCCACCCAAGGGTCCGTCCCAATCGCCCCCAGTAAGGACCCCGAGGGTCACCCGTCTCAATCCCGTAGATACAGGGGTAAAAGAACTCTGCAATTTCCTCTGGGGGCATGCTCCAGTTAGTGGCATACTCCCACTGGCTCTCAACAGTCTCCCCCCTCTGCTCGTCACGCGCCTCCAGAACATTACGTTTGGCAAACATCAGCGTGGGCAAAAAGAGAATGGCCGTCACCATTCCAGAAACGAGGACACCACATACCATCCGGCGAATAGCCCGTCCGGTTCTAAGCCTCGAGCGATACTCACCAACAAGCGCAACGAAATACATCCCCGCCAGGCCAACAAAAAATACCATAATATCCGGTTGCGGCCCCATACCGAGACCGACAAACAAGCCGGTCAGAGCATAGTAAAACATGCCCCCTGAGGGGACCGCCCTCACCAGCGCCCCCATAAGGAATACCGCCCATGGCAACATGTCAAATATCGGACGGTGCCCCGCAGAGATAAGCGTGAATCCGTAGCCGACAAAGGCAAGCCACAGCGAAGCAATTACAGCGCTTGGCCAACCAAATTTGCGCCCTCTCAGCCAATATACACAGGCAAAATAGAGGAGCAGTGTACTCAAAAGAAAACTACCCACATTGAACATTTTTGGAGGCAACACCGATGTCACCAAGTATATCAGATCAAGCGGACGCCCCCAACGTGCGACACCCAGAGACTCAGGACTCCAATACCCATAGAACATCTTCCAAACTGTGGAACGAAACGCTTTTCCAAACACAGGAAGATTATCTCCTGAAGCCAGCCATTTTCCTGAAAATAATGAATCCCAGTATACGGCAACTGCGGCCAATACAATTGGCGCAGCAACAAGAACTAAAGTTCGCCAGAAAGAAACGCGATTGTCATCTGAATACACTTTTCTTCCAAACATAGTTCCATCACTCCAAAACGTAACCCTGCCCGCCCCATTGAATGTGCCGAAAAAAACGTCAGCACATCGAGAAAACCTAAATATCGCCTCTCATACAAAAACGCGACACTTGACGGAAGTGTATAGTCACAGCTTTTTCCTCGCGGACAACTGAGACGAACTAGTATCGCCGCGAACACTTCCCTCTGGACAATGCTGCTTACTATGATTTAACTAGATAGCAAGGCGTCATACAAAAAGGAAACTTCTTAATCTCTACATTCTTTCCCGAAAAATACTCGTCGACCGCCTTTGTCTCACCAGGAAACGTACCATAATCGTCCAAGATCAAGACCCCTCCCTTTTCAAGCTTCGGGTACAGATACTCAAGGACCACCACAGCCGGCTCATAGATGTCAGTGTCGAGGTTCAAAAGCGACAACTTCAGTTCGGGATGTTCTTCAACATACTTCGGAATTGTAGTGCAGATATCTCCTGCAACTAGCTCGACAAATCGATCACACTGCTTGTGCTTCAGAACGTCCCACATCTGTTCCTCTGAAATGCTTTGGTCACCCGCAGACTGAATAAACTCTTCGCGCTTTTCTCTATCGGGAGGGAATGCTGTCTCTGGAAAGGTCCCGAATATGTCAAACCCGATAACCTTCTTCGAGAATGGATTTCCGAAGATGTCACGAAACGCGGCGAAGCGAGCCAAAGATGCCCCTTTAAAGACACCGCACTCACATATCGCACCAGGAACATTTTGAACCATCTTGAACAGCTCATAGTGCGCTAGCATTTTACCAATACGCGTAATATCACAAGACAGGTAAAAACTATTCTCCCACTCGAAGTCTTTCTTAAAGTCCGGCATCTCGATCATTATCAATATTCCTTCATTGGTGATTGCACACCCGATCAGAACCTAATTCACTATATCTCACGACAGGTTTCAGAAAACACACCGCACATTCGATTTATCACTTAATCATAACGTATTGTTCAATCAAACCGTTTAAACCTTTGAAAAAAAGTCACCAATTAACGATTCTCCCATAGCATTATACACAGCGACACAATGAGAACGCCATATATTCAGCAAGAATCCAGTAATAATGAAAGGTTCTTATCATCTTAAGCGTCCACTCATCAATGCTCAATAAACGCCCCAGTTTGGTCGCACTTCAATACCAATGCCGAAACGCCTCCTGACCGTTAATACATCGACTCCTGACACAAGCTACATGGTTCTCATTCACAACAACATCGTGCGGCCACAAATCTTCAATATTTATCACTACTGTCCCAACGTTTAAGAGAATGAATGATATAAGACCCTTATAATGAAGCTGTTGCAACTAAAAACAAACTGTTCCGACTTGAATTTGCTTTCGGGTTACAATCGTTCCTCTTTATGGAGGGGCAACGATGTATTCTGGAGCGACGGTTTTTTCTCAGTTGATGCAACAACTTCCGTGGAGGCGATTTCAGACTCTTGTCGATCGCTACAAAGGCGACTACAAGGTCAAGACCTTCCGGTGCACCGAGCACTTTCGAGTAATGGCTTTTGCACAACTGACCTATCGAGAAAGCTTGCGCGATATCGAAGTCTGCCTGCGAGCTATGGAACCGAAACTTTATCATATGGGTATTCACAGTTCCGTGTCGCGAAACAACCTTTCGAACGCAAACGAAAATCGCGACTGGCGCATTTATGCCGAGTTCGCCCAAGTCTTGATCCAGCAGGCACGAGAACTGTATGCGGGAGATTCCAACTTCCCCGATCTAGACGCGACGGTCTATGCACTCGACTCAAGCACGATCGATCTCTGTATGACTCTATTCCCATGGGCTCATTTTCGAAAAACGAAAAGTGCAGTGAAGATGCATACGTTACTCAATCTCTGTGGCAACATACCCGAGTTTATCTTGATAACAGAGGGGAGCGTGCACGATGTGAACGTACTCGATCACATCATCCCACTTCCTGGAGCCTACTACGTAATGGACAGGGCTTACCTCGATTTCGAACGCCTCTACACGTTACACACGCTCAAAGCGTATTTTGTTACCCGAACCAAAAAGAATTTTCAGTTTCAGCGACGATACTCGCATCCCGTAGATCGAAGCACCGGGATTATTTGCGACCAGACTGTGGTGCTTACTGGCTTTTACCCGAAGCAGCGATTTCCAGAAGTGTTGAGAAGAATAAAATACCGAGATCCCGACGGACGGGTGCTGGTGTTTTTGACCAACGACTTTTCAATACCAGCTCTGATGGTTGCCGACCTATACAAGGGGCGCTGGCAGATCGAGCTGTTCTTCAAATGGATAAAGCAGCATCTGCGGATCAAAGCTTTTTTCGGTACCAGTGCGAACGCAGTCAAGACACAGATTTGGATAGCCGTCTGCGTTTATCTGCTCGTAGCCATTACAAAGAAACAGCTAAAAATCGATCAGTCACTTTACACAATTTTACAGATTCTAAGCGTGTCCGTTTTCGAGAAAACAGCACTTTTACAGGTGTTTCAGAGAACTAAGGCCTCAACTGAAAGTAGCAACTTCTGTAACCAGTTGTTGCTGTGGGACTAATATTGGGACAGTAGTGAATATTTATAACAAATAACTCATTAGAATCCATATTGATCAACAGATAAATCGAAGCAATAAGATCATTATGAATGAGTGAAAAACGAACTTACCCTCTAACAAACATAATCCCACAAGGATTTCACCTGTACGAGGAAGAATAATGAACATATGCATACTTATCTGTTCCCGTTCTTGACAATCAAAATAAAGCGATTATTCCCAATCGTACTTCAATTATAAGAAAGCGTTCCATTATTGCGCTATAGCCTCCCTGACTGCCAAACTCCATTTTCTCTTATGTATACAATCGATTTCATTCCATTAAAGTCCCCATCGGTAGCGTTGACGAGAGGAAGGAGGAGTGATATACCCCATTTCGTGAGGCTACCAGTTGTTTAGAGTAACGAGTCGGGGCACCACGGTTATAATTTAGCAACCGTCCTGGTATTGAACACTTATAAGTCGATCCTAAGGGGAAGAGAAATGAAGCAGAACATTGATGAGTCGAACGGGAAATGGACTGCATATGCGCAAGAACTGCAGTCGCTCTTGACGTCTACAGAATTCATTGAGACAGGCAAGAAAATCCCCATCGACGAAGGCTTTACAAAGTGGGCTGACCTCACGGAACTAGTAAAGGAGAACGAACGTACGGTCTATCTGATTGGAAACGGTGCCAGCGCATCAATGGCAAGTCACTTTGCAGCGGACCTTGCAAAGAACGGAAAACTGCATACGCAAGTCTTTTCGGATCTTGCGATTATTACGGCGATCTCAAATGACATGGGATACGAGCATGTCTTTTCCGAGCCACTTCGTAGGAGAGCCCGTGCAGGTGATATGTTGGTTGCGATCAGTAGTTCAGGAGCATCCCAAAATATTTTGGCCGCAATTGATGTTGCAAAGGAACTAGGAGTGCTGGTCGTTGGGCTGTCCGCTATGGAACGCACCAATCCCTTGAGAAACTTGGCCGACCTCAGTATCTACGTTCCCGCCGTGACCTATGGCCATGCCGAGACCAGTCATGCGGCAATTCTACACCATTGGATGGATGCCATTCAACATCGGTACGGTGCTGACCAATTCTGAAGGAGCAGAAAATACAACAAGTTAAGCGTGACGCCGCAATCTCTTGATCATAAGCAACTCGCCCTCGTAGACCCTCTTCTCTCCATCCCCCATGGAACATTCTGCTGCACGGATATCCCGCACAAGGCGAACAAGACCGTGAGACTCCACGGATGCGGACTGGTCACTGCCCCACATTGCACGGTCAAGTGTGATATGTCTCTCGACAGCACAGGCACCCATCGCAACAGATACCACCGAGGGCACCAATCCCACTTCATGACCGGAATACCCAACAGGAGTTCCATATCGCCTTTTGAGCGTATCGATAACGCGCAGGTTGAGCTGGTCGAGGTCAGCAGGATAGCTGCTGGTGCAATGCATTAGGATCAAGTTGTCCTTACCAAGCACCTCCACCGCATGATCTATCTGCGCAAGCGTACTCATGCCTGTCGACAGTAAAATTGGTCGACTGACACGGCGGTGACTCTTGAGCAGTTCATCATCAGTAAGACATGCAGATGCAATCTTGAAACAAATAGGATTAAATTCATTCATGAAATCAACAGATGCCGAGTCCCAGCAAGACACAAACCACGCGATATCTCTATCGCGACAGTAATCATCGATAACCTTGTACTCAGCACGTCCAAACTCCACTCGCTTTCTATAGTCAAGATAGGACATGATCCCCCATGGGGTCTCTCTTTGAACGTCCTTCATATCCGCGGGGACACAGAGGTCCGGTGTCCGTTTCTGAAACTTGACCGCATCACAACCCGCAGCGACCGCCGCATCGATCAATTGCTTAGCCGTTTCAATATCGCCGTTGTGGTTGATGCCAATTTCTCCAATGATATACGTTGGGTGCCCATCCCCGACCACTCGATCACCTAGTTTCACTTCGCTCATTTGCATTGCCCTTTCGATGCGCAAATCAAATCACAACATTCCCGTACAGCTCCATATCCACCATTCCGTGAGAGGACTAGATTACTGGCCCGAAGGGCGGCATCATGCGCATCTGCTACAGCAACGCCGAAACCAGCCCTTTTCATGCACGCTGTATCGGTAGAATCATTCCCTACAAACACAACTTGTTCCCATGCCAACCCCTCATTATCCAACCAAGTCTGAAGACGAGCACATTTGTCATCTACGGCTTGAAGGCATTCGATGCTTAGCTTTTCACATCGTATTGACACCACAGGATTCCGTTCCTTGGAAAGCACGAGAACTCGTACGCCAGTCGCCTGTACTGCGGCCAAGCCGATACCATCGCTGCGCCAACACGAGACGGATTCTTCCCCATTCTCTGAGCAGTGCACCCTATTGTCCGTCAATACACCATCAAAATCAAGGACCAGAGCCTTAACATCCGACGGCAAGCCCGCAGCCGTTTGCGCACGCTCTCGGGCCCTTAACAGGGCGTCCGCGCGTTCGAGGTCTTCCGGTTCGTCGAGCTCAAGCCAGTGACAGGCTGGGGCC
>JADHWI010000032.1 GCA_016783565.1 Kiritimatiellia bacterium | reverse complement strand
GAATGCGGCAGAAGGCTTTGGCGCCATCCTCGGTTCGGAACATGCCCGAGATTTTCTGCTGCACCTTCATCATGCGCAGATCTCGCTCGGCCTGATTGTTGTCGAATGGCACGTTGAAGTCGTACATGAACGCGAGCGCTTCGTCGCGGTGTTCGTCAAGCCGTTCGAGCAGGTTGCGCGCTTTGGTCTTTTTGCGTCGCCCCCGTTTCTTCTTTGCATTGCGCGGCAACGGCGGCAGCGGGTTCTGAGCATAGCCTTCATCAAGGATTTGCTGGTAGCGGACTTCGAAGATGTGTAGCTGCCGCCGGTCAAGATGATCGGTCGACTGTGTGGCAAGATCGACGGCCTCTTTGATGTCGAGCAAGCAGTCGATCATGCGATCGGCCCAGTCCTGCTGGTGCTGCTCATGCACGAAGATCAGTTCTCGCAGGTGATGGGCGTTGCATAAGCCATGCAGGCAGTCGTAGCCGAAGTACGGTTTCCAGAAGTCGTGAATGGCGCGTCCGAGGAAATCGGACAGGATGCCGATATCATCGATCGCTTCACTGCCCCGCTTGCGATGGATGTCGTAGTAGGTGGCCTGTGCGGTCGAGGCCGAATGCATCCACCACAGCTTGCCATCCACCCGTGAGCCGGTCTCGTCGAAGTGCGCCACGGCGGCCTGCTCGATCAACTCCTTGATCTTCTCGACGGGATCGGCGGCCAACGTGTGGGATTGGGCGATGATGTTGGCCAGCGTGCCTTCGCTCATCGGGCAGCCGAAGACGTCGTTAAGCAGTTCGCAGGTTCGATCATAGGGCAGGAACTGATAGTTCTTCAGGTACACGGCCGCGGCCTTGATCCCTTCGCCGTATTGCACCGGGGCGTTGACCCCTTCGGGGAACGCGGCTTTGTTCAGATGCCCGCAAGAGCAGGTCTTTGTCTCGGCCTGATGTTCGGTGACGATCAGCCGCAGGGGCGGCAGGTCGTGGACCTGGCGCTTCTCGACGCCGTCGGCGGATTGGTCGGCCAGGGAGCGTCCACAGTGTTCGCATTCCTTCACACGGTGCACTTCGCTGTGGTCGGGCTTATCGGCCATCTTCAGCGTATGGCCTGTATGGCCGGGCTGACCGCCGGACTTGCGCTTGCCCTTCTTGCGCAGGCTCTTCGGCGCTGGTTTCTTGAAGCCGTCGCTGGAGGGCGGCTTGCTGCTGTTGCGCGAGTTCTTGGCCAGTTGGTTCTCAAGCGACTGAACGCGTTCCTCCAGCGCACGGATTCGCGCATCCATCATCATCAACACGCGCACGACGGTTTCCTTGCCGGCGTCGTAGATGGCCTCGGCCTCTTGGCGTGTCATCATGCGCACAACTCCCGCCGGAAGTCCGGGATAAGCGGATACAGATACACGTCCTTGACCGGCGCCTGTATGCGGCGGTCCCGATCGTTGCGGGTACGCCCTTGCGTTGCCCCCAGGTGTATCCAGTTCGCGGCCCGGTAGCAGGTGCCTCTAAATCGGGAACGGTCCACGAACGTTTCCAATGCGTGCACGGGATGAGCGTATTTGGCCTGCCAGTCGTCGCGTATACGCCGGGCAATGAGGCCCAGCACATGACTGGCCAGATGCGGCACCTGGACCCAGCCCGGAATGAGAAAGCGCGTGTTGTTGGTCAGGCCTTGCAGGTTACGTTCGCGCGTGGGGCGGTCCCAGCCCAGGAATACGTCGCGATCCGCACATTTCCAGGCCGCCGAACCGAACAGCGCGCAGGCCACGTGCCGCCCGTGCCGGTCGCGAATCAGATAGCGCAGGTTCTCGCCCACTGTGTTGCGATGGCCCAGGTAGTGGTATCGGCCCAGCAGCCCCTTGAACAGCCGCAGTTCCTCCGAACGTGGGGTCACAAGACTCGTCGACAGGGGCTGCAAATCCTTCAGGCTGCCGCGAATCGGCTCGGCAGCAGGCTCCGCCAGGGACACCTGCCGGTTGCGGAACTGGTTGGTAGAGGGGCGTTGCCGCGGGGGCAACTCGATGCATCCGCGTCGCTCCAGCTTCAACAGCAGGGTACGCGCCGCCATGTCCTTCATGCGGCCCTGCGCGTTGCACCAGTTCCAACAGCGGCACAGTTCCTCGCTCAACCGGGTACGGCCCCAGTCCCGATGTTCCGCCATCAAATCCCGGATCAAGGCGATCTCGCCGTCCGTGATTTTCCGCCCCTGAATGACCATCGCCTGTGCCATAGTCAGCAGCGTAGAAGACCACGCGATCCGAGTCCAGCAGAAAATCCGAGATTTTCTGTTGCGCTCGGGGGGGGGGGTAGACTACGATTGTTTCAGTGGTAGCGCCATGGTGGGGCTACCTGAGTAGTTACAGAAGGGGAAAGGATTTCGTCATGAAAGCCAGGGCTAGTTATTTTGCCATAGGGGTATTGCTTATGGGGGTGCCCGGACAGCATAATGAGCTGTCAACGTCCTTTCTCTATCTACCCGAAATGTCTTTTATTGGTGATTTTGTGACTGAAAACACATCCGTGTCACCAGACGTGACGGATGTTGAAGAGTCTATTGCTTCGATTCCAATTTCTGAAACCGATTTGATTGGGCGACTGAAAGAGATCTTTCGGGAGGCGGGAGCGCCGCCGGCACTGGTCTGGATTGCTGAGATTGAGTCGGCTATGGACTATCGTGCGCGTAGTCGTGCAGGAGCGGTAGGAATGTTTCAGTTTATGCCTGAGACGGCTGAGCGCTTCGGATTGACGATTTCGGGAGGTCGGGACGAACGCCTGGACCCGGCCAAGAGTGCCGAAGCGGCCGCCCGTTACCTGCAGGTGCTGCATGAGGAGTTCGGGTCATGGCACCTGGCTGTGGCAGCATATAATGTCGGTGAGGGGCATGTACGGCGCAAGCTGGCTAAGCATCGGGCGTCGGATTATCGGACCATTGAGCGTCATCTTCCTTACGAGACGCAGGACTACGTTGAGCGTGTCTTCAATACCATTGGCGCACGCGAACGTGTCCACATATCCAGAGGATAACAGGATTGTGGATTTCCACTCTGTGACAATGCGCGGGGTTGCCGGACGCATTGCACTGGAAGCAGGCTTGCATTTCCTGATTGAAACCGTACGGTTTTCCCATGCTTGCAGATTGGCTCATCATAGATGGTAATAACCTCGTGCACCAGATGCCGAGACGCGCTGGGTTGCCGTTTGATGTGGCGCGTACAGATCTTGCGCGGCAGATTGACGAGGTAGGTGGCGTGTTGGCGAAACGTGTCACACTGATTTTTGATGGAACCCGGGGTGGTGAAGATGACGCGTTTCGTGCCTCATCTGTTGAGGTATTGTTTTCTCCCGGACATCGCACGGCAGATGATGTGATCGAACGTATGGTGGCTGCGGATGCCCATAAACGGGACATCGTGGTGGTGACCTCGGACCATGCTGAGCGTGATACGGTTCTTGCGGCTGGTGGTAGCGTCATGTCCTGTGCACGATTTCAGGATGAGTTGGCTGTGCAACGGGGTTCTATGATTCGGACGATGCGAGCGAAACCGAGAGGTGGGGCAACGGGGCCGTCTCTGGGCGATTTTTTCCCAGAGGTCCTGCAGGTTTTACTTGTTGCGGTTTGCTTCTGGCTGGTTTTGAAACCCGATCCTGCATGGGCGCATGGTTCTGTTCATGAGCGGATTGATGTTGTGAGCACGCAATTGGCGGAGCATCCGAAAGACGGGGCGCTGTATGTTCTTCGCGCAACGCTGCATCTGGAACATGGTGATGCCGGTGATGCGCTCAAGGATCTGGATGCTGCGGAAAAGGTGGGCGGCGAGCTTTCCGGCATTCCCGTGTTGCGAGCGCGTGCGCTTGCCGTGCTGGGGCGGCGAGGTGAGGCGTTGAAGGTGTTGGGCGAGCATCTTGCGGTGCATCCGGAATCGGTGGGTGCGTATCTTACGCGCGCAAGCTTGCATGAAGAGGCGACACAGCATAAGGCTGCGGCTTTAGATTATGCGCGCGCCATTGAGCATGCCGATCTTCCGAAGGCGGATTACTATCTGGATTGGGCGCGATGTCTTTCTTCGTTGGGCGAGACGAATGCAGCATACGGTGTGTTGTGCCAGGGGATACAGCGTTTGCCGGCGTCTTCGGTGCTGGCCGTTGCGGCTTATAAAAAAGCCGTGGAAATCGGCCGTTATAAAGAGGCCCTGCAGGCTATTGATCGCTTTCTTGAGCGGGCACGGCGACAGGAACGTTGGCTGACTGAAAAGGGTGACGTCCTGCGTAAACAAGGAAAGCCGGATGCCGCAAAGGAGGCCTATCGTGCCGCTTTGATTGCGATCAGTGAACTGCCGCAGCGCCATCAGAACGTCGTTGCTGTGCGTCGCCTGAAGGAGCGTGTGCGTAAAGGACTGTCTGAACTAAGTGCAGCCTCTGCCGCGCACTGAGCCTCAGCGAATCATGATGAGCATCATCTTGAAAGGCGTTTCCGCCTGCACGTCATGTGGCACATTGGCTGGCATAATGATAAGTTCGCCGGCTCCCGCCTTGACCGTTTTCCCACCGATGGTCAGCACGCCCTCGCCGTCCAGGATTTGGACCGTGGCATCGTAGGGTGAGGTATGTTCGCTTAAGCCTTGCCCTGCATCAAATGCAAAAAGCGTGAGCGTGCCGGTAGGCTTGTCGAGTAGCGTCTTGCTGACGATGGACCCCGATGCATATTCAATGGAGGTTGATAGCGCCAGAGGTTTGCCGGTTTCTATCTTGATTGTACTCATAAGCGTTATCTCCTTTGTTTCAATGCGTTCATAATGTTTGTGTTCCAAGAATGTCGCCATTCAGCCCTACGGTCACTTCTTCGCAAACGAGGTCTGTTCGTCCGCACATGTCCAAAGCCTGTCGCACGATCATCGTGAGCCCACCGCAGCATGGCACTTCCATTCGTACGATGATGACCTTCGGGATCGTCGTTTCCCGGAGGATGCCGGCAAGTTTTTCGGCGTAGCCTTCCGTGCGATCCAGCTTGGGGCATGCCACAACGATGCCACGTCCGCGAATGAAGCGCCAGTGCATATCTGCGGAAGCAATGGGCGAGCAGGTACTCAAGACTACCAGCTCCTTGTTTTTGAAGAAGGGAGCGCCAGGTTGCACGAGGTGCAATTGTATGGGCCATTGCTCCAGATCTGAGGCAAGCATGTGGCCGGTTTCGCTGCTGGACGTGGCAGGTGCCGCAGGCTTGTCCTGCGAGCTTGTTCGCATGCGTGTGCCGGGGCAGCCGCCTGCGGGAGGCGTTGAGGGTTGTGTTTTTTCTTCATGACGTTCGGCGGTCTGTTCCATGCGTGCCACGGCTTCCTCGCCTTGCGTTTCGCGCAGGTATTCCCTGGTCGCCGCTTCGTCAAACTCGTCCGCTTCGCGTTCCTCGATCTTGAGGGCACCGGTGGGGCAGTCGCCGATGCAGTCGCCAAAGCCGTCGCAGAACTGTTCTTTTACGAGTTTGGCTTTGCCGTCCACTAACTGGAGTGCACCTTCTGCGCAAGCGGTGATGCATTCACCGCACCCGTTGCAGAGATTTTCATCGATGGTGATGATTTTACGTTTCATGGGATGGTTCCCTCTTTTTTGACTTATTCAGGTGTGGACGGCGGTTCCTCGCCGTCCGGAATTAAACCGTCCGTGTGTAATCTCGGCGTGCAACCTGCCTGCCCTCACGCGGAGGGAGCAGGCAGGGAAACTGCACGCCGGACTCTATCCATGTATTCGAGTGCCTGCGTTTGATGGCAGGTGGGTCTGTTCCTCAGTTCAGTGCTGCTGCCAGATCTTCTTCTGCAGTTCCTGTGGGTGCGATGTTGAAGGTTTCGACCAACACATTGAGTGCGGCCGGTGTGACGAATGCGGGCAGGCTCGGTCCGAGCTTGATGTTCTTGATGCCCAGATGCAGGAGCGTCAGCAGGATGCAGACGGCTTTCTGCTCGTACCATGACAGGATCATGGACAGCGGCAGGCTATTGACGTCCGTTTCGAACGCGTTGGCCAGTGCCACGGCAATCTGGATGGCAGAATAAGCATCATTGCACTGTCCGACGTCGAGCAGACGCGGGATGCCGCCGATGTCGCCGAAGTCCAACTTGTTGAAGCGGTACTTGCCGCAAGCCAGCGTAAGGATGACGCAATCGTCGGGTACTTTTTCCGCGAATTCGGTGTAGTAGTTGCGGCCGCTCTTTGCTCCATCGCAGCCACCGATCAGGAAGAAGTGCTTTACTGCGCCACCTTTTACGGCCTCAATAACTTTATCCGCAACGCCAAGAACCGCATTGTGCCCGAAGCCAACCAGAATGGTTTTGTCGGAACCCTCTTCTGTGAAGCCTTCCGCCTGTTGGGCTGCTTCGATGACCGGGGCAAAATTGCCGTCGCTGATATGCGTCACGTTGGGCCAGGCCACCAGACCCGTGGTGAAGATTCTACCCATATAGGTATCGCGTGGTTTTTGGATGCAGTTCGTGGTCATGAGTATGGCGCCGGGGAATGCATCGAATTCCTTTTGCTGGTCCTGCCATGCTCCACCATAATTGCCCACCAGATGTTGGTACTTGTTGAGACCCGGATAACCATGAGCCGGTAGCATCTCGCCATGAGTATAGATGTTAATGCCGGTGCCTTCGGTTTGCTTGAGCAGGTTCTCAAGGTCCTTCAGTTCATGTCCGGATATCAGGATCGCTTTCCCTTTTACAGGCTCTATGCGTACCGGGGTAGGGGTGGGGTTGCCGTACGCACCGGTGTTGGCTTTGTCCAGCAGTCCCATAACGGTCAGGTTGACTTCGCCGCAACGCAGGTTCATCTGCAGGAGTTCGTCGACGGTGGGGTCTTTACGTGTCAGAAAATCGAGTGCTTCTTCGAAGAACGCGAACACGTCAGGATCTTCCTGCCCGAGGATTAAAGCGTGATCTGCATAGGCTGCAGTGCCTTTCAATCCGTATGTCAACAGTTCCTGCAAGCCGACCACGTCCTCACCCAGTTCGGATGCGCGTCCCGTAATGGCTACTGCTGCGCCCTGGGCAACCAGTTCGTCACGCGATGCAGCAGGCACCCATGCAGCGGGGCCTTCGAGCGTTTCGGGTGTTTGTCCGGCTGCGGTGGCTGCATGGTTGTAGAGTGCGGCAGCCTGTGTTTTGATTTCACCAGCCTTGCGGATCAAGGATTCCATGCGAGCCGCGTCGAAGTTGACATTGGTCACAGTGGTGAACAAGGCTTCTGTCACGAAAACATCGATATCCCGATCAATGGCTCCGAGTTGACGTGCGCGGGTTGCATACATGGCAATACCTTTGGTGGCATGGATCAGAAGATCCTGTAGTGTCGCCACTTCGGGGTCCTTGCCGCAGGCTCCAAACGTTGTGCAGCCGGTTCCATTGACGGTTTGTTCACACTGGTAGCAAAACATGCTCATTTCTTTATCCTTTCGTTTGACCTTTAGTCATAGGCCGTTTTCTGTGAATTCGCGGCCACTATGTTCTATTTCGTATGTGTTGACCTTGACGCAGGTCAAGGTTTCGCATGTTTTTTTTATAAGTACAGAAAAAAGGGCTCTGAAGAGGTATCCTTATGAATGTTTTCCAAGCTATCTTTCTAGCGTCCAGATAGTTATGATGGGTTTGGAATCGCAAATTCTACCACATGTAGTGGTTGTTAAAAAAATAACACACAATATATGCACTCGATGTTTGACAAGCTCGCACGCGTATCATAAGACCTTTCCATGCTTGGACGTAACCGTCCTTGTGTATGTGAGTTTCAAAAAATCCCTTGTCATTGGCCTGCTGTCTTGCCCTTTTCCGGCAGCAGGGGTGTGTGGACCGTTAGGAGGTATATGTGCATGTCTGATTCTGTTTCTCAAGCTCAGTGTCGCCCCGAAAATCGTCTTTTCCAGGGGTTCAGAAAACGTTCCGGTGTTGTGGTTCCGTTCCGGATTGAAAAAATTGAAAATGCCATTCAGCACGCGGTCGAAGCCGTGGCGCGCAAAACCAATCATTCCATTGGTCGTGAGCTTGCGCCGAACATTGCCCGGCAGACCGTTGAGCAGCTTAATCTTCCGGGCAGTGAGTATTATGTCTATCCTGATGAGAAAGGTCTGCGGATCCCATGTATTGAGGATGTGCAGGACCTTGCAGAGATTGTGCTTTCTGAGAATGGTCAGACCCTGGTTGTGGCGGCCTATAAGCGTTATCGCAAACAGCGGCAAGTGTCGCGTGAGCGTATTCGTGTTCGTGATGCCAATGCTCAGCCGAATGGCGATGTGACGGATGCAAGTCTCTTGCTGGTTGAATCCACGGGAGACTTGACGTTGCCCTGGAACCGGCAGCGCATCGTGGAGCATATCCTGACAAATACAGAGTTGAGTAATGAAACGGCTTCTGCAGTGGCGAAGGCTGTTGAGAACCACATCATTGATAGCGATATTCAAACGGTCAATTCTACGTTGGTTCGTGAATTGGTTAACAATGAACTTATGTCGCGTGGACTTGGGACGCAGCTTCGTGATCTGTCTGTTTATGGTGTGCCCAAAGATTTTGTGCAGCAACTCATGTACACGAAGTCTCAAGAGAATAGTAACATCGTCAGCAACAACGCTGAGGCTGTCAATCTGGGTATTGCTGAATTGGTCCTCAAGCAGTGGGCGCTGGATACCATTTTCAGCGCGGATCTAAAGTATGCTCACGATACCGGGGCCATCCACTTGCATGACCTGGGTTATCCGCATCGGGTGTATTGTTCTTCGCATTCCATTGAATATGTGAAGAAGTATGGATTGTGCGGATTGGTTAACCTGAACAGTGAATCCCATCCTGCCAAGACGGCCTCTGTGTTGACGGGGCATCTCAACACGTTCCTGGCCTCTATGCAGTCGAACTATGCGGGCGCGCTTGGAATTGCCTACATCAATATTCTTTATGCACCATTGCTCGAAAACATGGAATGGGACGACTATAAGCAGGTTGCGCAGGAGTTGATTTTCAATGGTGCGCAGAATGCTTTCTCGCGCGGGGGGCAGTCGTTGTTCCTTGATTTTAACATTCATACGGGGGTTCCCCGCTATCTGAAGGATGTGCCTGCCATTGGGCCGGGTGGTAAATACATGTTGCGGCTGAAGGACGGTAGCAAGGTGCCATTGGTCGAGATCCAGCGTGAAGAGCTTGGTAAGAGTGGTTATCCGCTGATGGATTTGTTCTGGACCGATGAGCAGGGGCGTCGTTGGCTCGTGCTTCGCGAGGAGCTGGATGCGCAGGGCGCGACAGTCTATGACTCCCGCGTGATCGAGGACCTTCGCTCTCGGGGACAGTCGATTGTGACCTATGGTGACTACGCCAAGGAAACGCAAACGTTCTGTCGTGCATTGTTGGATGTGTTCAGCGATGGCGATCGTACCGGACGTGTCTTTGAGTTTCCCAAATGTGATTTTCACATCAGTGATGAAACCTTCCAGGACCCTGAACAGTATGCGATCTTTCTTGAAGCCTGTAACCTGGCGTCAAAGAACGGGTCGACTTATTTCATTTTTGATCGTGATGAAGTCACGCTGTCTGCCTGCTGTCGCCTGCGTACGACCATTGAGGATGACCACATGTTGCGGCATCCGGAGTCGATGCGCTTCTGCGGGTTTCAAAATGTGACGATCAATATTCCACAGGCTGCGTACCGTGCCTCACGCAAAGATCCCGCAGCGATCATGGAAAACTTCTATCGTGAACTGGATGAGACTATGGCGCTTGCGGCAGAGGCCCATTTGCAGAAAAAGCGTGCCTCGGCCGAGATGATTTCAGGCCCCGGACATCCGTTGTGGCAGATCGGGCGAGATTCCTGTGATGGCAAGCCTTATGTGGATCTTGAAAAGTGTACCTATATCATCGGGTTGATTGGTCTGAATGATGCGATCAAGTTTTTGATCGGGAAGGAGTTGCATGAAAGTCGCGATGCCATGCGCCTGGGATTGCGTGTAATCTCTCACATGTTTCTGCAGACGCGGAAGCTATGCAAAAAACATGGTCTCAAGTTCACGCTTGAAGAGTCGCCGGCGGAGAGCGCGGCGCGGCGTCTGGCAAAGACGGACCTGGTTTACTTTGAGAATGAGGCCAAGGCCGTTGTCAAAGGTCCGGATGCCGAGACCTGTTACTATACCAATTCCATTCATTTGACTGCGGAGGCCGACGTATCTCTCGTAAGGCGAATTCGGGAGCAAGCCAAGTTCCACAGTTTGATCGAATCCGGGGCGATTACGCATGCCTTTGTTGGCGAAGAACAACCATCTGCAGAGTCAGTGGCCAAGTTGATGACAGATGTTTTCCACCGTACGCAGTCGGCGCAGGTGACGGTCTCTCCGGAGTTTACCTATTGCAATGATTGTGAGCATACGATGCGCGGACTCAAAGAAGATTGCGATTCCTGCGGGTCGCAAGATATCGTGGGTGAAACGCGCGTGGTGGGGTACTTCAGTAAAATTCAGAATTGGAATAAATCCAAACGTTATGGTGAGTTGTTGGCGCGTCATCGTGGGCAGTACTCGATTGAATGTGCGGATAGTGATTTGGGTGAGAATGGCATGGACGTTGCAACGGCTGATGTGTCGCAGGGGCAGGATTGATAGTGAGGAGTGGATGTAATGGATAAACCATTTTTAATTCGTGTGTTTGGAAAAGCGGGATGCGATAAGTGCAAGACGCTGAATCAACGGCTTGATAAGCTTTTGGCCAAGCCGGAATGGAAGGCGTTTGACAAGCAGTATTGTGATGTGTTGACCGAAGAGGGGTTGGTGCCTTTTTGTGAAGCAGAATGTATCAATCCGCAGCGCATCCCCGCCATGCTCATTTGTCAGTACGACCAGGTAGGGAGCGAATATGTTCCCATGGCGAATGCTGAGATGGGGAAGCCTGACGCATTATGTGCAGCGTCAAAGCTTTATCACTACCTGGGTTTGCAGACGGATTACTCTGCGACCGGGAAGGGCGTATTGAGCCCTAAGATGATTGCCTCTGTTATGCTGCAGGCACTCGAGAATGCCGACATGGCTCCGGAAAAGACCTCGTAATCAATGGTCCATCACTGGTGATGGACGGGAGGGCGCGAATGATAACGTCACGTTTGACATCGCCTGTCTATGCCTTGCGTAAAGCGCCTACAATGATTGATTATCCCGGGCATTTGGCTGGCTTGTTGTTCACCTCCGGTTGTAATTTCCGATGTGACTTTTGTCACAACGCGGATCTGCTGGGAGAGCAAAAGGCCGGCATGCCGTGGGCGCGCCTGGAGTCCAGGTGTCGGGAGTGGCAGGATCATTGGGTCGATGCCGTGGTGATCAGCGGGGGGGAACCCACGCTTTGCGATGATTTGTCTGAATTGATTGCGTTTCTCAAAGGCTTCGGTTTTCTGATCAAGCTGGATACCAACGGTTCGTGTCCGGAGGTGTTGGAACGGTGCATGCCAATGATCGATTATGTAGCCATGGATGTAAAAGCCGGTCTTTCGCGCTATGCTGAAGTTACTGGTTTTGCGGACACCGATTGTATTGAACGCTCCATGGCGTTGGTGCAACAACATGCGCGGGACTATGAGTTTCGTACGACGGTGGTGCCTTCTATTCATTCGGAGGCGGACATGAATGAGATCGGTGATATGATTGCCGGATCTCGGCGTTATGTGATGCAACCTTTTTTGCCGCGGGAGAATCTGCCCGGCAGTGAATTAATCAGTCTTGATCGCCCTGGTCCCGGGCATTTGCACAAGTTGGCGGATTTGGTTCGTCACGCCGCTGATGAAGTGCATGTTCGGGACAAGCATGGGGTGGGGTAGGGTGTGCCCGCTGGGCGACATGATAGGTATTGTCCGGGCTTGGTAGCAACGCAGTCCCTTGCCGTCCGGATATCGATAAAGGCGTGCATGGTCCTCGTCAGGAAGATGAGCAGTCTTTGTCTTTCTGGATTTCCTGCCGTGTAAACGGTTCCGTATGCACCACGACGTCGACGATGTCCCGTCGTTTTTCGATCAGGCGTTTGCGTACGGCGGTCGCAATGTCGTGACCTTCTGAGACCGTGAGTGTGCCGTCGACGAGAACGTGCATATCCACGGACAAGCGCGAGCCTCCCATATAGCGTGTACGCACGCGGTGTGCATCGCGTACGCCTGCTGTTGAGCGGGCAATGTTTGTGATATCGTTGACCGTGGCTCGTGGCCCCGCAGAGTCCATCAGTTGCTGAGCGGCAGGCCAGGATATTTTCATGGCGGCATGCAGGACGATGATGGCCACGGCAATGGCCCCAACCTGATCAATGAATCCCCATCCCTCACCAAGCGTGGCCAGGCCGGCGGCAGCGGCGGCGGGAATCGAACTCCAGGCATCGGAACGGTGATGCCACGCATTGGCGACCAGGGGCATAGAGTGAATGCGGTGGCCTGCATCAAGCGTCCAGCGATACAGTATTTCTTTTACAAATATGGAGATCAGGGCCGCGACCATCGCGACGCGGCCCGGGGTGTGATGCTCTCCTGCGTGGATAGAAGTGACGGCGCGCCATGCCATGTTGAATGCTACTGTGGCGAGCGTGAGCCCAATGAAGAGAGTCACTGCGGTTTCGATGCGTCGGTGGCCGTGTGGATGCCCGCTGTCGGCGGGTTTGTCCCAGTAGCGTGAACCTGCGATAATGGCAGCATCTGTAAACATATCCGAGAGACTGTGTACACCGTCCGCAACCACTGCGCTACTACGCGCCAGACCGCCGACCGCGATCTTGATGAATGCCAGCACGGCATTGATCAACATGCCTACGTACGTCACGCGGCGTATGGTTCTGTTTTCATGCGTATCTGTCATGTCACGCAGTTCGGTTTCTTGTCCGTTGAAATATATAAATCAGACAGTCTCTGCATCCTAGCGAGGATCCCTGTATTCTGTCTATCTCGTTTTCAGGGTTGAGGATTCTGCGGGCTATAGGCTCAACTTGCCGAACGGGTCTCATGAGAATCGCCGAGACGTCCGAAGAGGAAATCTTTTGTGGGCGCTGTCAGGAAGTGTGCGGAGATCATCTCCCGGCAAAGAGGATGGGGAGGCTGACCACCAGCAGGGCTGTCAGTATGCCCACCACCATCCCCATGAATACTTCAATACGGGTATGTCCGAGAAGTTCTTTCAGCTTGGTTTCTGAAAGATGATGCTCCTTGAAGAGTTCGTCAATGATCTGGTTCAGTAATCGTGCCTGCAATCCTGCGGCACGACGCACCGTTGAGGCATCGAACATGGTGATCAAGGCAAAGCCCATCGCGACAATAGATATTGGACTGTCGAATCCGGACAATAATCCCACGGAAATGGCTAATCCGCTCACCAGAGCAGAGTGTGCGCTGGGCATGCCTCCTGTACTGACCAGATAGCTGAAGTCAAGGCGGTGTGTACGGTAAAAGCCGCATAGCATCTTGGTGAATTGTGCGATCAGCCAGGCGAATGCAGCAGACCAAAAGCAAACATTTCTGAACAGATCGACAAATGAGCGCATGACGGCTTCTTCTGACACTGAGTCTCGCCTCCTTTGTTAGTAAGCATTCTCACGGGCGGAAATTGTCCGCAATAGAATTTTAAAATCAAAGGCCAGAGACCAGTGTTCAAGGTAGTACAGATCGTACTTGATCCGCTCCTCAATACTGGTGTTTCCCCGCAGGCCATTCACTTGTGCCCATCCGCTCATGCCCGGTTTGGACATGTGGCGGACCATGTAGCGGCCAATATCCGTTTTGAATTGTTCTACAAAGTGTGGTCGTTCCGGGCGAGGGCCTACCAGGCTCATTTCGCCTAGCAGCACATTCCATAATTGCGGCAGTTCGTCGATATTATATCCGCGCAGAAACGCGCCTACCCGGGTGACGCGTGGATCGTTTTCTGCAGTGAAAACAGGGCCGGATTTATCTTCAGCCTCTACTTGCATTGTGCGGAGCTTGTAGAGTTTGAATGCTTTGCCGTCGCGACCACAGCGATCCTGAGAGTACAGGATGGGCCCGGGAGAGCTGCGTTTTATCAGGAATGCGCTGATTGCGATGATTGGAGCCGTAAGGATCAAGCCGAAGATGGCACCCAGAATATCTTCTGTTCGTTTCAATACGCGAGGCCAGAATCGGTCCAGCGGCCAGTCGCTGACGCCCAGCAAGGGGATGTCGTCAATAGATTGTACGTCCATGGTGCCGGTTAGAATCTGGAAGAGGTCCGGAACCATTGTAAACTTGATCAGGTTTTGCTCGCATAACAGAATGATATCTACGATATCCTGGTGGGGCAGGCGAGAGCAAGACAGGACGATCTGATCAACAGGGGTCTCGTGAATAAAGGCCTCCAGATTCTGAAACTGACCGAGAACTCTGTCTTTGGGTATATCGGGATCAATGTCGTTTTCCTGCACTTGCATAAACCCGATTACTTGAAGGCGAAGCATGGGTTCTTTGGCAAATGTGCGCTGCAGGCGAGCGGCTACAGAGTCGGTGCCAAGGATCAGAACCTGGTTCTTGTCATGCCAGTGTCGTGAGGCGTTCCATTCCACACGATAGAGGATCCATCGCTCCAGCAGGACAAATGTGGAGATTGTGGCAAGGGACAGCAGGGACACGGCTGTGGACAGTTTCTGGTCATCAAGAAGAAAGTTCTGAACCATGGAGGCGGCCACAATCGTGAGCACGACGCCGATGCCCACAGCGCGGATAATGCGAGGGATTTTTGTTTCGAATCGTCCGAGTTGCGGGCGCTTGTAAAGGTGAAGGGTGTGAAAGGCCAGCAGGAAGAGCGCGGTGGAGATAACGGCCAGCATAGCATAGCGTGAGTAGACGGCTTCCGGAGCTTTATCAATGCCGTGGAAAAAGGGGATCAGGGTGGTGTCGAACCGCATCCAGGTGGCGAGCATGAATCCGCCAAAAACGGCGATGGCGTCGAAAACGACGCTGAGCATCGCCATTGAGGCATCCAGTGAATCCTTTTTTCGCATAGCCGCAGTTTTGTATCCGTCCGACGGTTTGTGTGTGTGGCGGATCGTGCTTTCTGTTGTTTAGAATTCGACGCGTATGGCTCCACCGAGCGTAATGGTATCGGTGTCGATATCTTCCAGAACCTCGTCGTCATTGCCCCAATCGTCGAAGCGATAATTGGCATTAAGGTCCAAATAGACGGCTTCAAACAGATTGAGTTCCCAGCCTACTCGTAACGCATAGAACTCATCTTCGTGAAAATCCCCATCAGAGAAATATGCGCCAATGCCGGCTGCAGCGTAAAGAGATTTACCCAGCACAAGGTATGCAGAGGGAGCGTAGACATCTTTCAGGGCACCTCGGTAACCCGCCTCCAGTCGCTCGATATCGACTTGAACGCGCAGGAGATATTCGGGGTTGAAGAGAATAGACAGATAGGTTGAGAAACCATCGTCGTCAACATTGTTGATGTCGATTGAATCGAGGCTGGTCCAGTAATGAGCCCCCATGCCGACCTGAATGGCAGCTTCTGCCTGAGGCGTGGCGACGGAGAATAGGATAAGTGTGAGAGCGAGAGTTGTGATTGATCGAAACATATGGCACGGTCTCCTTGTAATTTTTTTTTGCATCGTAAGCTAAGTACGGCAATAGATTCAACGTTTATCGTTCTTGTACTGTGCGCTTGCGTGTCGTGCGGGTGGATTCTATAGTTTCAGGCAGGGTAGAGAATGAGAATTACCGGGGGAACACTTTGTGGTCGAAGGTTGCGCGTACCGGCGGGTTTTGCGGTTCGGCCGACCCAGGATCGTGTACGTGAGGCTTTTTTTGCGTCGCAGACGGCACGGATTGCTGGGGCCAGTTTTCTGGACCTGTTTTCCGGGACGGGTGCGGTGGGCATTGAAGCATGGAGTCGAGGTGCGACTCGGGTGTGTATGGTTGAGAGGGACCGCCGCGCGTTTGAGACCGTACAGCGCAATATGTTGGATTTGTCATTGAGTACAGGAGATTGCAGGGCGGTCCGTTGCGATGTGGAGCGATTTCTGGAAAAACCGCCCAGGGAAGGGGCGTTTGATCTAGTGTATGCAGATCCACCCTATGCGGCGGTGTCGGAAATGCGCGGGAGGCCGCCTGTGACGCTTGCGGAGCGGTTGTTTTGTTTGGTTGCGAAACACGGCTGGTTGGCTGCGGATGGCATTTTTGTGATGGAAACGGGAGCGAGGGAATCTTTGAAAATACCGACAGGATGGGCCTGTTTGGCCGAGAAGCGCTATGGTAAGGCGACATTGTGGGTTTGTAAGCAGAAGGATTGAGATACTATGACAAAACTGGCTATCTACGCTGGCACATTTGACCCGTTGACGCTGGGTCATTTGGATCTCATTGACCGTTCGGCTGAGATTTTTGATGAGGTCGTGCTGGCCGTTGTGTCGAATAACACGGCTAAAGATGCGTTATTTTCGCTGGAGGAGCGACTGGCAATGGCTCAGGAAGTGGTTCGAGGTTACTCGAATGTGGAGGTGGACCAGTTTGACGGTTTGTTGGTTCGCTATGCGCGTAAGCGCGGTGCGCGTGTTTTGATTCGTGGTTTGCGTGCTTATTCCGACTTTGAGTATGAGTTCCAGATGGCGTTAATGAATCGAAAATTGGATGCCAGCATTGAGACCTTGTTTATGATGCCAAAAGAAGTGCACAGTTATGTCAGTTCCAGCGGAGTTAAGGAAGTGGCACGTTTTAATGGTGAGGTCAGTGAATTTGTGCCTGAACCCGTTGTGCGAGCATTTAAGGTGAAATTCGGGTATGCGTGAGAGAGTATGTGCACGATCGAAGCATGTTGCAGTATAAGGCGATAATATGAAGGTTCAAGCTGGCAGAATATCCTCGGGAGGGGTGCGGCGAGAGGGAGAGGAATCCTCGGATATGCTGGAACTTGCGGACAGTGATGAACTGCGCGTAGAGGGGCCGATTTACTATGACCTGCATGTACAGGTGGCCACACATGACGTGGTGGCTTCCGGATCCGTCTCTGTACTTATGTCCTTCTGTTGTGTGCGCTGTGCCAAGTGGTTTTCGCGAGAAATCCGGGAAGATGCATTTTTGTGCTCGCTTCCCTTTACGACAGATGATGAATCTGTGGACTTGACCCCGGAAATCCGCGAAGCTATTATCCTCGCCCTTTCAGCCCATCCTGTCTGTAGTCAGGACTGCAAGGGCCTGTGTCCGCAGTGCGGAAGAAATCTGAATGATGGGAAATGTGGCTGTACCAGCCAGGTCAATGACAGTTGGTCTGCGCTGGATGGCTTGAAATTAGAGGAGTAGGCGATGGCTGTTCCAAAGAGAAAAACGTCCAAAAGCAAGTTGCGAATGCGTAAGCGCTCGCATCAAACGCTTGTGCCCACCGCGGGCGCATGTCCGCAGTGTGGGGCCCCCAAGGAGTTGCACCGAGTCTGTGGATCCTGCGGTTACTATGCGGGTCGGCAGGTTCTGAACGTCAGCACGGATTAACCGATGCGAATTGCTGTGGATGCCATGGGGGGCGATCATGCTCCCCGGGAAATCGTGAAAGGTGCTGTTAAGGCCGCGCGCGGTCTTAAGGGCGTCTCGCGTATTATATTGGTGGGAGACGAACAGGCGATTCGTAAAGAATTAGCTCTGCACGGCGCTATTCCTGATCTCATTGAGGTGATGCACGCCTCTGACGTGGTGGCCATGGATGAGGCTCCTGCGCAGGCGGTTCGTCGCAAGAAAGACAGTTCCATTGGTCGGGCTGTCGATCTGGTTAAGGCGGGCGAAGCGGATGCGGTTGTGTCTGCGGGCAATACCGGTGCAGTGGTTGTGGCGGCTACATTAAAGTTGCGTACGTTGGCTCATATCGAACGACCGGCGATTGCTACGATTATGCCTACGGCGAATCGTCGGGCGGTGCTGGTTGATGCTGGGGCCAATACGGACTGTACACCCAAGATGCTGACACAGTTTGCTGTTATGGGCAGCGTGTATGCCCGTGTTATTCTCGGTCAGAAGTCTCCTATCGTAGGGTTGCTGAGTATCGGGGGGGAAGCCAGCAAGGGCAACGAGATTACCAAAGAAACCTTTCGGATGCTGAGCGACTCTCCGCTTAATTTTTGTGGTAATGTTGAGGGGCATGATTTGTTTGAGGGGCACACGGACGTCGTGGTGTGTGATGGTTTTGTGGGTAACGTGGTGCTTAAGACGTGTGAAAGCACGGCGAAAGCAATGGCGCATTGGTTGAAGCAGGAATTTACGCGTACTCCGTGGCGTACCCTTGGGGCTTTGATGCTCAAAGGTGCGGTGCGGGATATGAAGAAGAAGACGGATCCGGAATTGCAGGGCGGTGCACCGTTGTTGGGGGCGAAAGGTGTTTGCATTATCACGCACGGATCGTCATCATATCGGGCAATCTATCATGCGATTCGTGTTGCAGCCGAGTCGGTCCACCATCACCTTAACGAGGTGATTGTCAGCGAAGCTGAAAAGATGGGATGGTAAGAAGCATGGCGCAGAGTGCAGAACAGACGATACGTGTTGGAATTGCGGGAACGGGTTCTTATCTGCCTGAGCGTATTCTGACGAATGATGATCTTTCGAAAATGGTGGATACCTCTGACGAGTGGATCCTTTCCCGTACCGGGATGAGTGAACGGCATATTGCGCGTGATGATGAGGCGACCTCCGATATGGCGGCCGTGGCGGCGCAGCGCGCGCTTGAGAGTGCCGGGGTTGCTGCAGAGGATGTGGATCTGGTTATTGTCGCGACGTGCACGCCGGACATGATCTTCCCGAATACGGCTTGCGCGGTTCAGGAGAAGATTGGCGCCACGAATGCTTATTGTTTTGATCTCAGTGCTGCCTGTTCAGGTTTTTTGTATGGTCTTGAGACTGCTCGCGGGCTGATCGTTTCTGGCATTTACAGTAATGTGCTGGTAATTGGTGCCGAGAAAATGAGTTGTATCACAGACTGGGAAGATCGCGGCACGTGTGTTCTCTTTGGTGACGGTGCCGGCGCGGTTCTCGTGCAGCCCCTGCAGGGAGAGGGCCGTGGAATTATTTCCAGCGCGATGGGCTCGGATGGTACTCTGGGTGATTTGTTGAAGCTTCCAGGTGGAGGCAGTCGTTTTCCGGCCAGCAATGCGACGGTCAACGAGCGATTGCATTATACCAAGATGGGCGGCAACAAGGTTTTCAAGAATGCGGTTGTCTGCATGGCGGAAGCGGGGCAGAAAGTACTGTCCCAGGCGGGGCTTGAGGTATCTGATGTGGATTGGCTGATCCCGCATCAGGCTAACATGCGGATTATTAAGGCCATTGCCGATCGTGCCGCATTTCCCATGGAGAAAGTGTGCACGAACCTTGAACGGGTCGGGAACATTTCGGGTGCATCCGTTCCGGTTGCGCTGGATGAAGCCGTGCGTGATGGCCGCATCAAACGTGGCGACACGATTCTGTCGGTGGTCTTTGGGGCAGGGTTTACCTGGGGTGCCATGGTGCTTGAGTGGTGATGTCCGGCGGCGGTAGCTTTTTGCATATCGCGAAACATATTCTTGATAAGAAAAACCATAAACCGCCCTTATTTTGAAGGGCAGCGACTACGGAGGAATGCAAATGTCACAACGAGCCATCGTATTTTCTGGGCAGGGTGCACAGTATATCGGGATGGGTAAAGACCTTTCTGAGGCGTATCCTGAGTGCCGCGATCTTTTTGCCCGGGCAGATGAGGTGCTGGGCTATGGAATTTCCGAGATTTGTTTTGAGGGCCCTGCCGAGGAACTGACCAAGACAAGTCATTGTCAGCCTGGAATTTTTGTGGCTAGTGTGGCGTGCTATACCGCGTTGAAAAAGCAGATCCCGGGACTGGACGCCGCCGCCCTGGCCGGTTTGAGCCTTGGTGAATGGACCGCGTTGCATGTTGCCGGTGTTCTGTCTTTTGATGATACATTGAAGGCGTTGGAAGCTCGCGGCCGGTTTATGCAGGAAGCATGTGATGCAACGGATGGTGCCATGTTGAGTGTAATCGGGTTGAGTGCAGAGAAGCTGGAAGGTATCTGCGCGGTATCCGGCGCACAGATGGCAAATCTCAATTCCGAGCTGCAGACGGTATTGTCCGGCACGCGCGAGGCGGTTGAGGCGGCCGGCACGCTGGCTTCTGAAGCCGGTGCCAAGCGTTGCATTCCGTTGACGGTGGCAGGAGCGTATCATAGCGAACTGATGGCGCCTGCGGCTGAGAAGCTGCGAGAGGTGCTGGAAGGAATCACCTTCAATGCACCGACGCTTCCCGTTGTGGCGAACGTCACGGGCAAACCGCATGGTTCGCCGGATGAGATCCGCGCAACAATGCTCATGCAGGTCACATCGTCGGTTCGGTGGTTGGAGAGCATTCAGTGCCTGCAATCTCAGGGCGTGACGCAGTTTGTGGAATGCGGTCCAGGAAAGGTCCTTTCGGGCTTGATCAAGCGTATTGACAAGAGTGTTGCGACAGTTAACATTCAGGACGCAGAAACACTTCAGGCGGCTGTGGCCGTTCTGGCTTAATTGAGAGGATATGGTCATGGGTCAATTGGATGGAAAAGTAGCACTGGTGACGGGGTCGGCACGTGGTATTGGGCGTGCGATTGCCGAGAAACTGGCCGCAGAAGGTGCTGATCTTGCGCTGTGCGATCTGCAGGCAGACTGGCTGGCAGAGACCGCTGCGGCAGTGGAAACGCTGGGGCAAAAGGTGATTTGTCTGTCAGCAGACGTCAGCAAAGGTGACGATGTCAATAAAGCGGTGGCCGATACGATTGAGCAACTCGGCGGTGTGGACATCCTTGTGAACAACGCGGGTATCACTAAGGATACACTGCTTATGCGCATGAGTGAAGAGCAGTGGGATGATGTATTGGCCGTCAATTTGCGAGGCACATTCCTTTTCACCAAGGCAGTTGCACGGCCCATGATGAAGAAGCGGGCCGGAAATATCGTGAATGTGGCGTCCATTATTGGCTTGATCGGTAATGCGGGTCAGTGTAATTATGCCGCCTCTAAAGCAGGGGTCATTGCTTTGACGAAATCCTCTGCCAAGGAATTGGCACCTCGGGGTGTTCGTGTGAATGCGATCGCACCGGGTTTCATTGAGTCGAAAATGACAGAGGGATTGCCCGAAGACGTTCGGAAGAAAATGTTGGACGCAATCCCAATGGGGCGCTTCGGTAAACCGGAAGATGTAGCAGATGTGGTCTTGTTCCTTGCCGGTGTATCCTCTGGATATATGACGGGACAGGTCTTGACCGTGAGTGGCGGAATGGTAATGTAATGTGTTGTGTCACATAGCGTGACTAACTCAAGAAGGAGAAGAAGAACATGGCACTGGAAGATAAAGTCAAAGAGATCATCGTTGAACAGCTTGGTGTGAGTGCAGATCAGGTAACCATTGAGGCTTCATTCATTGAAGATCTTGGTGCAGATTCACTGGATACCGTTGAGCTGGTCATGGCGTTTGAAGAAGAGTTCGGCGCCGAGATTCCTGACGAAGATGCAGAGAAGCTCACGACCGTTGGATCGATCGTTGATTACCTGAAGAGCAAAGGCTTTGATGAATAGTCTCTGAAAGGTGGTAAAGGCCGAGGATGGTGAGATCATCTCCTCGGTCTTTTCTTTCTGTGGGAACTACAAAGACGGAGCCGAAAACCTATGAGAAAAGCAGTTATTACGGGAATAGGCATAGTGTCGCCAATCGGGTCAACACTCGATGATTTCTGGGACAGCCTTAAGAGCGGCACGTCAGGCCTTGGTAAAATTGATGCGTTCGATGCAACGGAATTTTCTGTCCAGATTGCCGCACAGGTAAAGGGATTTAACTGTGAGGATTTTGTGTCGCGCAAAGAGCAGCGACGCATGGACAAGTACTGTCATTATGCGTTGGCCGCCGCAAGAATGGCGATGGATGACGCCGACATTGCTGACGGGGTTTATAACCCTGAGTTGATGGGGACTCTGGTTGGGTCTGGAGTGGGTGGCATTTCGACGATGGAAACCCAGGCTGCGATTTTGGCAAAAAAAGGCCCTTCACGCGTATCTCCTTTCACAATTCCGCAAATGATCAGCAACATGGCCTCAGGTCTGGTTGCCATTCAGCACAATCTTAAAGGCCCGAATTATTGTGTGGTTTCAGCTTGTGCGACTGCGGCTCACTCGATTGGTGAGGCGGCGCGAATGATTGAGCGCGGTGAGGCTGATGTCATGTTGGGCGGTGGCGCCGAAGCTTCTGTGACTCCTATCAGCATTGCCGGTTTTGCTTCTATGAAGGCATTGACATCTACGCATAATGACGAACCTGAAAAGGGGAGTTGTCCGTTTGATGCCGGTCGCGATGGCTTTGTCATGGGTGAAGGTGCGGCGGTTGTTGTGGTCGAAGAAATGGAAGCTGCAAAAAAACGCGGAGCCCAGATCTACGGCGAAGTCGCGGGCTTTGGTATGACCTGCGATGCGTTTCACATGACGGCTCCCGCCGAGACGGGCGAGGGTGCCACTCGTGCAATGAAGGCGGCCATGAAGAACGCAGGCATCAATCCCGAGGATGTGGATTACATCAATGCGCATGGTACCAGCACGCCGCTGAATGATAAAATCGAGACACGAGCCATTAAAGGTGCTCTCGGAGAGGATGTGGCCCGTAAGGTCATGATCAGTTCATCCAAGTCCATGACGGGGCATTTGTTGGGTGCTGCAGCCGGTGTGGAAACAGCGGCCTGCCTGATGGCCATGAAGCATGGTGTGGTGCCGCCGACGATCAACTATGAGACTCCTGATCCGGATTGCGATTTGGATTATGTGCCGAACGAGGCGCGCGAAGCAGAGGTTTCGGTGACCTTGAACAACTCCCTGGGCTTTGGCGGGCACAATGCCTGTCTGTGCTTCAGGAAGGTGTAGCCATTCGAATAGAGATGAGTACGGACCCGTGTTCGCCTTGGCGGATACGGGTTCTTTTTTTACCCGATCATCTCTTGTACCAGGGATACCAGTTCTTGCGCAACGCGTGTGGTGTCGTCGCGTGTGGGTCCCTCCACCATCACTCGGCAGAGTGCCTGCGTGCCCGAGTAGCGTACCAGCACGCGCCCGCGGCCTTCCATTTTTTCCTCCGCTTCTTTAATGGCGGATTGAAGTTTGGGCAGGGATTCCAGCGGTGGTTTTGACGAGACGGGTACGTTGATCAACTCCTGTGGTGCTGGCTGAAAGACGCTGCCCAGGTCTGAAAGAGAGCGCTTTGTGCGTTTCATGACGGCGAGGATCTGTAATGCAGAGACGATGCCATCGCCGGTCGTGTGATGTTTTCGGAAAATAATATGGCCGGATTGTTCGCCGCCCAGGGGGGCGCCACGCTGCACCATTAATTCCAGAACATTACGGTCGCCCACGTCCGCGTCTTCGCATGTGATGCCCTTATCCTGAAGCGCCAGGCGCATGCCCAGGTTGGACATAGGTGTGACGATGAGGCGGTCGCCATCCAGCATGCCCTGTTCGTGCAGGTCAACAGCACAGATGGCCAAAAGGTGATCTCCGGTCAATTCGTAGCCGCTGTCATCCACGGCGATCAATCGATCTCCGTCGCCATCAAAAGCCAGGCCTGCATCCGCACCGACACGGTGGACTTCTGCAATGAGATCGCTGGTGAATTGTGATCCGCAATTCTCGTTGATGTTACGGCCATCCGGTTTGCTATGGATCGTATGGACCTCGGCCCCAAGCTCGCTGAAGATGATGGGGGCGATTTTGTAGGTTGCGCCGTTGGCGCAATCCAGAACCAGCTTCATGCCATCCAGGGTGAACTGGTCGGGGAAGGTCTGCTTGCAAAACTCAATGTACCGTCCCAGCGCATCATCAATGCGTTGGGCTTTGCCAATGTCATGTGGAGCAGAGCGCATTTGAGTGATCCGGCCGGAGTGGACCAGATCTTCGATTTCTGCTTCCGCAGCATCAGGAATCTTGAACCCATCGCGCGAGAAGATTTTGATGCCATTGTCCTGGTATGGATTATGTGATGCGGAAATAACGATGCCGGCATCGGCCCGCATGCTGCGTGTCAGGAAGGCGATTCCCGGAGTGGGAATGGGGCCGACGAGAAGAACATCCACACCGATGGAGGAGATGCCGGCAGTCAGGGCGGTTTCGATCATGTAGCCGCTGAGGCGGGTATCCTTGCCTATCAGAATGCGATGTCGATGTTCGCCGCCTTTGCACACGTGCGCGACTGCGCGTCCGACCTGCATGGCCACTTCCGCTGTCATGGGGTGCTCGTTGGCTACCCCTCGAATGCCGTCGGTTCCAAAAAGTTTTTCCATAGTTGTCACTCCTTTACGAGGGCTGTTTGCCCTATCCAAGATGGGGGCCAAGGCTTGCTGAGCGTTCCACAATGGTTTGCAGCCACCGGCTGCCACTTTCTCTGGCTTCGTGAGAAAGTGACCGTATGCTCTCGATCACGTTGTGCCCTTTGATGGATGACCATTCAGCCAGAAAGTGGTCTCGATCTCCTGCAGCGCATGTGTCGGGGTCAAACGCCAGGATTTTTTCGGCGCAATCTTTCCATTGCTCTACAAAAGCCGCCTGACCTGAGTAGGGTTGATCAGGCAATTTGCTTCCGAATTTGCGTCCGGCGATATCGAGTGATAAGCATAATTTCTCATTCAATTGCGTCATGCGGGCCATACGCTCGTTGAGGATGCGTTGCAGTGCTTGTGTGGCGCCGTCCAGGCAGGCTGCCGCGTGTGGTAGGCCCTGTGCCTTTGGCGCACGAACATGCAGGTACCATTGATTGAGAGCGATGATGTTTGCGATGTACAGAAGGTTGTTGCGAACGATCCGTCGGATATCGCCGTACACTGCGGGGTTGTAGCTGCTTTTTCCGGCAGAGCGGGTGAATTGTCCGAAGACCAGTTGGCCGGGTTCGGAGACATCGCGTCGATAGACCGTGCCTGCCGCGGTGATGGTCCCGTATGCAATAAGGCTTGGACCCACAATGCCGCCCTGTCCTCCAAGGAAAATAGGGGGTTGCTCCAGCATGACGCCTTGCGGAATGTCACCAAAAAGAGACGGTGTTGCTTTGTCCTGGTGTGCGGAGAAATTGAAATGGATAAATGAAGAGCCGACTTCTGAATGGTTGCGGGGTCCTGTGCCGCCGGCCATCAGGCAGTCACAAAAATTGATCAGGCTGCCCAGCGTGACAAACGGCAGCAAGACGGTCTGTTTCAAACCCACGCTATGTCCGCAGGATGCGCCCTCTTCGAGCAGGCAGCCGGGGCGGACGTGAGCACACGAGGCGAAAGTGACTCCGTCCATGAATACGGAACGACTGAAAAAGCCACCTTTAAGCTTAACGCCAGCTCCGAGTTGACAGTGGTCCAGGGTGACGGGTCCTTCTTCACCCAGTACGCAGTCGGGGCCCACTGATGTGGAGCTTCCCTGAAGTCGTGTTCCCGGGAGAAGTCGTGCTGTAGGGGCGATGCGCCCGGGATCGATATCGGCATCCACCGTGACGCAGTCCGGTGCGTCGATCTGTACGCCATGATCGAGGAGGCTCTGTACTTCCTTCGTCGGCATGTTTACTCCACCGTGACGGACTTGGCCAGGTTGCGGGGTTGGTCGATCGCACAACCCCGTTCGCGAGCAATGTAGTAGGCGAAGATCTGCTCGGCAACGACGACCGGAATGGGGGAGAGGAATTCAGCACATCGTGGAACATAAATGACATCGTTACAGTGTTGCTCGATTTCTTTGTCGCCTTCGGTAGCGATGGCAATAACGGGAGATTTTCGTGCTGCGCATTCCTGAAGGTTGCTGATGGTCTTATCTTTGCCCTGGATGTCCGGGACGAGGCCCACAACAGGAACTTCGGGGCACAACAGGGCAATGGGGCCGTGCTTCAGTTCTGCAGCGTGATACCCTTCTGCATGGATATAGGAAATCTCTTTCAGTTTAAGAGCACCCTCTAAAGCGGCGGGGTACATGTAACCACGTCCGAGAAAGAAGAAATCTTCTGCTTTTGCATAATTTTTAGCGATTTGTTTGATTTTTTCTTCCTGAGTGATGACCGCACGAACAAGGTCGGGAAGGCGCTCGATTTCGCGTACCATGGCGGTTCCGGCATTAAGCGAAAGGCGGCGTGTTCGGCCGGCCGTAATGGCCATAAGCGCCAGAACTGCGACCTGGCATGTGAATGCTTTGGTGGAGGCAACGCCGATTTCGGGACCGGCATGCAGATACACGCCGTGTCCGGCTTCGCGTGCAATTGTGGAGCCCACGACGTTGCAGATGCCGAGCACGTCGGCACCCTTTCGTATGGCTTCCCGCACTGCGGCGAGGGTATCGGCCGTTTCGCCGGACTGGCTGATCGCAATGAGGCAGGTGTCACGTTCGATGATTGGGTTCCGGTAGCGGAACTCGGCGGCCTGGTGAACTTCGGTGGAGATGTCTGCAAAGTCTTCAAAAAGATATTCGCCAACCATTCCGGCGTAGAGTGAGGTCCCGCAGGCGGCGATTAACAAGCGGTCGATATGCGCCAGGTCTGCCGGAGTCATTTGCATGCCGCTCAGCTTGGTGGTGCCGTCCTTCGGCAGCAGGCGTCCGCGTGTGGCGTTGGAGATGGCCTCGGGTTGTTCGTGGATCTCCTTGAGCATGAAATGTTCGTACCCGCCTTTTTCGATTTCGCCAACATCCCAGTCGATGTGTGTGGTCTCACGTGCGACGGGAACATTGGCTGCAGAGACAATATCGATATCCTCGCCAGTGGCGGTGACGATGTCGCCATCGTTGAGAAAAATGACCTGGTTGGTGTGTTGTACAATGGCGCTGATGTCCGAGGCGACAATCGTTTCCGTGGGGCATACGCCCACCACAATGGGGCTTCCTTTTCGTGCAGCCACAATAGTGTCGGGATGGTGCGAGGAGATAACGGCAATGCCATATGTGCCCTGGAGTTGTTCAAGGGCAGCGGCGACGGCGCGCGTGAGGTCGCCTTCGTAGCATTGTTCAATGAGGTGCACAATCACTTCGGAGTCGGTTTCGCTGTTGAAGGAGAATCCCTGCTGAATGAGGTGCTGTCTCAACGTGAGATAATTTTCAATGATACCGTTGTGCACGAGAGCAAAGGCCCCGTTCTGGCTCATGTGAGGATGGGCATTGTTTTCAGTAGGGGCGCCATGTGTGGCCCAGCGCGTGTGCCCCACGGCCAGTGTGGCAGGAGTGCTTTCCTCCGGGTGCTGCTCGAGTCGTGTGGCAAGGTCTGAGATTTTTCCGACGGCTCTTGTCAATGAGATTGCGCTGTTATCCGAATTCAGTTCGGCAATGCCGGCTGAATCATAGCCCCGATACTCAAGGCGACGTAGTCCTGTTACGATAACGTTGCGCGCATTTCTATTTCCCGCATAACCTACAATACCACACATAATGTATTTCTCCGTTCGAAAAAGGTAAGTTTTGAAGGTCAGTCTTCAGAAGGGATGCCCTGATTAGTAGGGTCATCCACTATTTCGGCTCCGTGGAAATGAGCTTTTTGGTTCACGATCTGTTTCCAGGTTTCCAGATCTCGGCCTTTTCCTGATGTGAATTCGACCCCGATTGGCGTCACGTTGTCCGGCCCTGAAGGAGCGGTCCAGGCTACTTTTCCTGTTAGTTGAAATGCACGAATGGGTTTTGTAAACGCAACCTGCAGCGAGAGCGTTGCACCTTGCGGAACAGCGGAAGAAACATAAATCATGATACCGCCTGTTGAAATATTACCGGTCCTGCAAAAGAACTTTTTCCCCGCTAGTGTGGGGGCAGAAGGTGAGTCTAGAACAGTAACCACAACGTTACTCTCTTCGACAATCCGTGGTGCGATTCTGCGGTCGATCATGCGATAATTCCTTCTCTTGCTGCTATTGGTCGCAACATCAATAAGATCTAAGCCATAAGTGGTGCGAAAAATCAAGCATGGAGACAGTTTTCAGCGTTTATTGATGAGCCCATGAACTGATTTGACAGCGTGATGATTTCTCCGCTATGGTTTCTTGCATTAGTCTAGTGCAGAACGGATCGTGCACATCATGTGATGGAAATCTGATCCGGCAGAAAAAGGAGGGAACATTCTTATGGGTATTGGTGGCGGAATAATAGACGTTCTCGTGTTTGTTGGGTTCATCGCGGCGGTTATGTTCGTTGGACTCTGGAAGAGTCGTGGTGAAAAAACGCACAGCGAGCATGGTGCACAGGATTACTTCCTGGCCGGTCGGGGATTGACTTGGTGGCTCATCGGTTTCTCTCTGATTGCGGCCAACATATCGGCAGAGCAGTTTGTCGGCATGTCTGGTCAGGGTGCCGGTCTTTACGGACTGTCCGTCTCCAGTTGGGAGTGGTGTGCGGCTATTGCACTGTTTGTTGTTGCTTTTGCACTGCTGCCCTACTTCCTGCGTTCGGGTATTACCACCATTCCTGAGTTCCTTGAGGTGCGATACAATCATTGGGCTCGTTTGCTTATGACGCTCTCGATGATGTTAATATTGATTGGTGTGAGCCTGATTGGTGTTATCTATGCGGGAGCGCTTACGCTTAAAGAGCTTATGGGATCCTACGATGTAACGCTTTCACTGGCTGGCTGTTGCTGGGCATTGGGCGTTATGGCGGCAATTTATGTTGCTGTTGGAGGATTGAAGGCCTGCGCCTGGGCGGACTTGCTCCAGGGATCAGCACTCATTGTGGGTGGCGGAGTGATTGCCTACTACGCGTTTGATGCACTGGGTGCGGCACCGGTTGAGGCGTTGGTGTCCGCAACGGGTTCGAGTGCAACCGTTGAGCAGGGTACGGGCGTGATGGCCAAGTTTAATGAATTAAATGAAACAGCCATGCATATGGGCAGCAATCCGACCATGCCATGGCCGATTCTGATTCTGGGTATCTGGATTCCGAACTTCTACTACTGGGGGCTCAACCAGTACATCACGCAGCGTATTCTCGGTTCTGCCTCGCTCGCCGAGGGTCAGAAGGGCTTGGTGCTTGCTGGATTTCTCAAGCTCCTGATACCGTTTGTGATCGTCATACCCGGTATTATTGCGTTCAATCTCTACAGTAAAGATATGGAAGTGAGCGCGGGCGACCACCTGGCTCCATATGAGCAGGCGATTCAAGGGGAAGCCGGTAACACGGTCTTCAAGATGGATCCCCGGTGGGAAGTTGCCAACGCTGAAAAGGCTGCGGAAATCAAAACCTATAATGCTTCTGTTGTGGCGCGCGTAGGGGAAGAAGCCGTTGAGACCGTTGAACTGAAGCAGTACAAGTATGATTCGGCTCTCGGCCTGTTGATCACCAAGCTGATACCTAGAAATAAAGGTATTCTCGGGTTCGTGATTGCTGCGTTGCTTGGGGCTATTGTGTCATCGCTGGCCGCAGTGCTTAATGCCGCTTCAACGCTGCTTACCATGGATGTCTATCAGCGTTACATCAATCCGAAAGCGTCCCAGTTCAGGCTTGTCACCATGGGGCGTATCTTTATTGGTGTCTTTGTGCTGATCGGATGCCTGGCCTCTCCCATGCTGGCAAACAACAAGAGCGTTTTTGAGTATATTCAGAAATTCCAGGGATTTGTATCCACGGGAATTCTTGCCGTATTCATTTATGGATTGATCAATCGTACCTCAGCACAGTGGGCCGGTGTGATCGGCCTGATCGCTAACCCGATCATTTACGGGATTCTGACGATCAAGTTGTTCCCGGATATGCATTTCCTTTACAGCATGTCCTGGTCGTTGATCGCTGTCCTGGCCATTATGTTTGTATATGGGCTCGTTTGTAAGCAGGAACGGGTGGTGTTTGCAACGAATACCACGATGGATCTTACATCTTCGAAGGGTGCCCTGGCATGGGGGATCGTGGTCTGTGTCATGACAGTTGCGCTCTATGTTGTGTTCTGGTAAGACCAGGCTGAGACAAGAATGACACTAAGCCCGGAACGGTGTAAACGCACGGTTTCGGGCTTTTTTGTGATGTGTCAGACTCACTTTTTCATTCCTTTCCAGGGGCAATCTTGCTACTAACAACGGGCGATTCAAACTGAAAAAGAAGTAACAAGGAGAACGACTGTGCGCCGACCTGCCATTATTCATCTCATTCTTATCGCATGCTTAAGCACCGCAGCCTTTGCTGCTGAGGAGGTGGCGTTCACCAAGCTGCCCAAAGATATGCAGCTCTTTCCGCGTAATGTACGAAATAACAAGGCATTGATAGAAGTAGAGGGGACGGTTACGGCTGAGGGATATTCTGCAATTCTTCTCAAGGTAACCCGCGAGGGTTCCAGGACGAAGACCCTCAAGTCCCGTTTGAAATATGGTGAGAGCGGTGCACCGTTTCATTTCAAGAGAACCATCAAGGCAGAGCTCAAGAACACGTCGATGGAAGTCGTGCTCGAGAAGGGTGACGAGCTCAAGGTCGTTGCGTCAGTCAAAGACCTTGTTGCTGGTGATGTTTTGCTCATCAATGGCCAGTCCAATGCCGAGGCGCGCAAGTTTCGTGACAGCGCGAACGAGAATAAGGGTCCGTTCTTGCGTTCCTTCGGGGTGCGTGCTCACAATCCTGGCGCGGCTAAGGATCTCGTGTGGCGCCAGGCGGATGGCGACTTTGCTGACGGCCCTGGTGCGGTCGGGCAGTGGGGGTTGAGGATGGGTGCACAGCTTGTGGCAGCCAATCAGATTCCTGTGGCGATTATCAATGGTGCCATTGGCGGACGCCCCATCGGTCATTACAAACGGAACGATGAAAAGCATGATGATCTGAACACCAATTACGGACGCCTCCTTTATCGTTGCCGTGAGGCCGGCGTGATCAACAATGTGCGTGCGATTCTCTGGTACCAGGGCGAATCGGACAACGGAAATGGCGAGGT
>JADHWI010000031.1 GCA_016783565.1 Kiritimatiellia bacterium | reverse complement strand
ACGCAATAAAACAATCAAACATCGTCAATAATACACTGGCGATCCACCACAGAGCTGGGTCATACTCACAACGATCATTGAAAGGCATTCGAACGTCAACTGAAGCAGTTTTTTTACGAAGACCTCCTCAACAGGATCAAGAACACAACATATCAAGAAACGAGGCCGACACTATGTACCTAACCGGATTTGCCGATGAGGCAGCACCTGATATTGACAGCCAAATCATTGCCACGAAGAAGCTGGGATGGACGAATATCGAAGCACGCAATATCAACGGTAAAAACATTCACGACATCTCCGAGTCAGAATTCAACGAAGTGAGCGAGAAACTGCAGAGTGCTGGCGTCACCATCAACTGTTTCGGTTCCGCCATTGCCAACTGGGGAAAACGTATCGATGAGCCTGTAACTTCCTCAGTCGAAGAGGCCAGGCGCGCAATCCCACGCATGAAACAGCTCGAAACAAAACTCGTCCGAATCATGAGCTTCGGCATTCGTCAGGGGCATGCGCCAAACGACCAGATGGTGACCGAACGAGTTGAGCGTCTACGGAAACTGGTCGACATGTTCACCAGTGAAGGGATCGTACCTGTCCACGAAAACTGCATGAACTACGGAGGCATGGGTGCCGAATTCACGCTGGAACTCATTGAGAAAATTCCCGGACTGAAACTTGTCTTCGATACCGGCAATCCACCCATGACCCGCGATCGCACCAAGCCGAAACCGTTTCCTCTACAATCATCCTGGGATTTCTACAAGGCAGTCAAAGATCACATCGCATACATACACATTAAGGACTGTCGGTTCGTCAAAGATCGACCTGACGAAATCTTCCCGGATGCGGAATTTGTATATCCCGGCGAAGGCAACGGAGAGGTCAAACGCATCCTGACTGATCTGATTCACAACGGATACGACGGTGGTATCTCAATAGAACCTCACCTCAGTGTCGTTTTTCATGAGGATTCACATAAAGCAGAAGCAGATATCCAATTTGATCAATACGTTGAATACGGTCGCCGCGTCGAAACCATGATCGCAGAGATCAAAGATCATCGTTAGAATAAGCACCGTCCGGAAGAATCACGCTTTCCGGAAATTCGATTCAGGCATCTCAGGCAGGGAGCGTTTCTCGCGGGAAACAACCCAGATGCAACGGGCAGCAGCCTTGCTGCCCTTATAGGCCGTGACGCGAAAGTACCGCGCATGAAATCCCGCCTGCTGCAAACGACGTTGAAACTGCTTATCCACATGCGCCGACCAGATAGCCAGGCACCCCTTCGCGTGCAGAGCCCGCATACAGGCCTCAATCCCGGAACGACGATACAACCAGTCATTCCCAGGTGCCGTCATCGCATTGGGACCATTGTCCACATCCAGCAAAATCGCATCAAAGCTACTGCGTGATTTTCGAATGAGATCAACCACATCACAGGTCTCAACCTTGACGCGCTTGTCCCGCAACGGATGATGAGTTAACTCCCCCAGAAAATCCCGGTTCCACTGCACCACTTGCGGCAGAAGCTCAGCAACCGTCACCTCCGCACCAGGCTCCAGCATATCAAGTGTCTGACGCAACGTGTAGCCCAACCCCAACCCCCCAATCAACACCGTTGGATTACGATGCGTCGCAAGGCGTTCGCATCCAAAACGCGCCAACGCCAGTTCAGATTCATGCTGCCTACTCGTCATCAACACTTCCCGATCCACTGAGATCGAGTAGTCCTGATCATGCCTGCTCAGCACAATTTCCTTACCATCCGCAGTCGTTGCCGTCGCTACCTTTTCATTCGGTTTCACTATACCATCTCCATAATTTGCGCGGTAGACTACCCCACTAACCAGTCAAAGATCCAGACAAACGAAAAAAACAATTAAAATAATCACAGTAGCATCCCATAGAATGGAGGAGTGATGGAGTAATGGAGTAATGGGGGTAGGCTCTTTGGGCCATTGGAGAAAGAGGCAATCCATCAAATGCATTCTGTCGCATCGAGTCAAGCGACTTGCGTAAGTCTCTGCAATCCAACACTCCAGTACTCCCGCACTCCAACACTGGCGTCCCTATGGGGCGCCAGTGAAATAATCATTTGAAATATACGTTTACATTGATAAGCTTTATCACATTTATGGAGGACACCACACATAAGATGAACACAAAACAAAGACTCTTGAAAGCGGCTTGCGAACTAATCAGCATGCGCGGATACGAACAAACAACAGTTAATGACATCTGCACGGCCGCGGGAGCAAATATTGCAGCCGTGAACTATTATTTCGGAAGCAAGGAAGATCTCTATAAGGCCGCATGGGCGCACGCCGCCAGCCTGATCAAGGAGCACCACCCCCTACCCGACAAGAACATCGACCCGCTCGAGTGGCTCAATGAATTCGTTCGAGTTCGGATTGAGGCGGTATTTGATGATACTCCCGGAGGCTGGTTCCCTCGCCTTGTAGTGCGGGAGATGACCAACCCTACTGAAATGGCCAACGCATTCTACGAGACATACCTCACCCCCAAGATGAATCTAGCCCGAACCCAAGTTGCAAAACTGCTCGGAGTTCCTCCTTCCTCTTTTCTTGCGGACACCTGCACCGTCAATATCAACGGCATGCTGGTTCACCTCAACTGCATGCGTACATTCAAAAAAGGTCCCATGGGAACCCGAGTTTTTTCCGAAAAAATGATCAACGATTTAATCACACAGATGCAGACCTTTGCGGAGGGTGGCATCGCAGCGCTGAAAAAGGCAAAAAAAGGAGCGTGCGCGTGAGAACCCCATTATACTTTTTGCATTCTGCCTTTACGACTCTGACACTCTTGCTACTGGTTGCCGGATGCAAAACGGTCACACCATCGCGAGATAATTCCACCGATGGATATATTCCGGAGCACTATGTTTCCATGTCCGGATCTTATCAGGCGCAGGATCGCTGGTGGAAAACGTTTGGCAGCGATGAGCTTAACAAGCTGGTGGAGCGCGCACTTACAGACAATTTGTCGCTGGCGCAAGCCGAAGCACGACTGCGACAGTCACAGGCTATAGCGAAAAAGGCAGGCGCAAACCGCTACCCCGAAGTCAATCTTTCTGCCAGTACAGCCGCCAACCGACGCCGCGCAGAAGTCAAACAAGCCGATGGAACCAGTTCGCGCAAGACCATAGACACCGACACTTACGATCTCGGCCTTGCCGCAAGCTACGAAGTCGATTTATGGGGACGCGTCCGCTCCCTGCAGAACGCAGCCGCACTCTCGGCCATGGCCTCGCGACAAGACCTGGAAGCAGGCGCCATGACACTGGTTGCTCAAATCACAGAACTTTGGCTGAAACAATCTGAGTACCGTGCCCAACTCACAATTCTTGAAGAACAACTAAAGAGCAACAAAACTACGCTGGATTTGATTCGGCTTCGCCAACGAAAATCTCTGGCAAGCGCACTGGATGTTTATCAGCAGGAGCAAGCCGTAGCCGCCACAGAGGCACTCCTGCCCCAAGTCCGCTCACTGCTGGACGTTACGCTGCATCAGATCGCGATTCTAACCGGCAACCCACCCGGCAAAGGAACTCACGCCGAAAACCATACTTTCCCCGCCATAACCGAGCTACCAGACACCGGAATTCCCTCTCTACTCCTGAGTCAACGCCCAGACATACAGGCCGCCCTTTTACGGCTCAAAGCAGCAGACAACGAGACCGCCGTCGCCGAGGCCGACAGAATGCCCGCTCTGCGCCTGACGGGCAGATACTCTCATGAGTCCGAGTCTATCGACGAACTCTTCGACAACTGGCTACTTAATCTCGCCGCCGGATTGACTGCACCCCTTTTGGACGGCGGACGGCGTCAAGCCGAGGTGGACCGTGCTGAAGCCCTTGCCGACGAACGCCTTGCTGCCTACCGGGAAACCGTCCTTGTCGCCATCCGCGAGGTGGAGGATGCACTGGCACGGGAACGCCATCAACGGGAATTCGTACAAGCCACCGAGAAAGAACTTGCAGCCGCCCAAGGGGCCCTGCGAGAAGCAAGACAACGCTACCGCAAGGGCATAATCAATTACCTGCCGGTCCTACAAGCTTTGACCACCGAGCAACGATTACAGCGCGCTCAAATCACACAACATCGCCAACTTCTCAGTCTACGCGTGCAACTGCACCGCGCCGTGGGCGGTTCCTGGACCCGCTCGCTCGACTTTAATCAAGAAAACACAAAGGACAATCAACAATGAACGCATCCAAAGATAAGCATCCCGTTGCCAGAGCTCTCGGCATCCTCTTACCCATCCTGATCCTGACGGCTGCAGTCGGTGTCAGCATATTCCTGATCAAAACCAAACCAAAGCCCAAGACCCGACCACCACGCGAACGATCTACCATGGTCGAAATCACGACCATCCAAACCACAAATCTGCCTGTGAAAGTTTGCGCTGCCGGCACGGTCCTCCCGGCCACCGCTATCTCCCTGCAACCCGAAATTTCAGGTCGAATCATTGATATGGCGGCTGAACTGGAACCAGGCGGCACGTTCAAGAAAGGCGACGCACTGATCACCATTGATTCGCGCGACTACGCGTTTACACAAGCCGCACGCGAGGCCGATCAAAAGAAGGCAGAAGCCGCCTACCGTCTTGAACTCGGGTACCAGGATGTGGCCAAGCACGAATGGACACTCATCCCCGACCGGGAGCAAGCCACAGATCTTGACCAGGAACTCGCCATGCGCAAACCTCAACTGCAGCAAGCCGAAGCCGCACGCAATGCGGCCCAGGCTGCACTTGATCAAGCTGCGCTCAACATGGAGCGCACAACCGTCCGCGCTCCATTCAATGGTGTCGTCAGAAACCGCCGCGTTAACATCGGGGCACAGGTCACACCTCAGACCGTTCTGGCGCAGCTCGCGGGCACCGATACATTCTGGGTCCTGATCACGGTACCCACCACAGACCTAAAATGGATTCACATACCGTCGAAACGAAACGAAAAAGGCTCTAAAGCAACGGTACACAATTCACGCAAAGATACCGTATGGCATGGACACGTCATTCGTCGACTGCCTGATCTGGAATCCGCAGGCCGTATGGCACAGATTCTGGTCGCGATCCCGCAACCCCTGACAGCGGCCGATCACCCGCTGTTACTCGGCACCTACGTGGATGTAACCATTGAAGGCACCATGCTTGAGAACATTGTGGCCATACCACGGTCGAGTTTCCGAGAAGGCAATATCGTCTGGTTGTGCAACAAGGAGAACAGGCTGGAAGTCCGCACCATCAAACCGTTATGGGGCAACCGGCAAGCCGTGTACATTCAGTCCGGACTGAACACTGGCGAGCAACTGGTGATCAGCGATCTCGGCACCCCCATTGCCGGCATGAAGTTGACTTTCGCCAGTGATTCGCCACATTCAGAAGACCAGCCCAGAGGCCCGGCCATTGAAAGCAAGGAGTCACAACCATGACCAAACCGACGAAAGGGCCTATCGCCTGGATGGTGAACAATCCAGTCTCGGCAAACCTCATGATGCTGGGTCTGATGCTTGGTGGCATTTTCACACTCATGACCATCAAGCAGGAAGTCTTTCCCGACTTCGAAATGGACCTAGTCAACGTGGTTGTCCCCTACCCCGGCGCAAGCCCTGATGAAGTCGAAAAAGGAATCGTCCTGGTTGTGGAAGAAGCATTAAGGGGTGTCGACGGTGTCAAAAAAGTCACCTCGAGCGCATCCGAAGGTAGCGGAAGAATCAGTGCAGAGTTGATCACCACTGCCAACAGGCAACGTGTCTACCAGGACATCCAGCAGGAAATCGACCGTATTAGAACGTTTCCAGAAGAAGCTGAGGAACCACGCGTATCACTGGCATCCCGACGACGCCAGGTCATCGGCCTGGTTCTTTACGGCGACCAAACGGAAAGCGTACTCCGGGATGTTGCAGAACAAGTGCGTGAAGAATTGCTGCAGAAGCCTTCAATCACGCTCGTTGAAATGGATGGTGTGCGGGCCAGGGAAATCAGCATTTCGGTAGCACAAAGCAAGCTGCGGGCTCACAACCTGACACTAGAGCAGATTGCACGCACAGTTGCTCAGGCAAGCGTAGAACTTCCGGGAGGCGGCATCAAAACAACAGCGGGCGAGATTCTCGTTCGAGTACGCGACCGTCGCGACTGGGGAAAAGAATTCGCCCAGGTTCCCATTATCAAAACAGAGACCGGAAAACAATTGCTGCTGGGCGATATTGCAGACATAGAAGATGGCTTTGAAGATACAGACTACGAAGCATCTTTCGACGGCAAGCGTGCAGTCAGTATTGAAATCTATAGAATTGGGAAACAGAAGCCTATCGACATAGCAAATGCTGCCCGAGAAGTAGTCGACACGCTACAGAAAGAGCTGCCCGCCGGCATACAAATTGATGTGCTTAGGGATCGCTCAGACATTTTTCGACAACGCGCATTGCTCTTACGTAAAAACGGGGCCATTGGACTCGTCCTGGTACTCCTGCTCCTGGGAACATTTCTGGAAGCCCGCCTTGCACTATGGGTCGCCATGGGGATTCCGATCTCCTTTCTCGGGGGACTGATTTTCCTCCCCTTGTTCGGAGTCTCCATCAACATGATCAGCATGTTCGCCTTCCTGATCGCCCTGGGCATCGTGGTCGATGATGCCATTGTTGTAGGTGAGAATGTTTACGAACACCATCAACGCGGCATGCCATTCCTGCACGCCGCCGTCAGGGGCACGCGCGAAGTGTCCTTACCCGTCAACTTCAGCGTCCTGACCAATATTGTCGCCTTCCTGCCCCTGTTCTTTGTGCCTGGATTCATCGGAAAGATATGGAGAGTCATACCCGCAGTGGTCGTCACCGTGTTTGCCGTTTCGCTGGTAGAGTGCCTGTACGTTCTCCCCTCACATCTGGGCCATGTCCGCACTCGCAAACGCAACCGGATTGCAGAACGATTGCACCAGACTCAGCAGCGTTTCAGCCATGGATTCATGCATGGCGTCCGGCGGGTCTACGGTCCATTTCTAGATAACGTACTTACCCATCGATATATAGCTGTCTCCTGCGCTGTTGCCGCATTGCTGGTGGTCATCGCTTACATCCGCAGCGACCGGATGGGCATTGTTCCAATGCCACGCGTAGACGCCGATTACTCAGTAGTAACAGCGGTACTGCCCTACGGAAGCCCCGTTGAAAAATCACGCGCCGTGCGCGAGCGTCTCATTGCTTCTGCAAGACAACTTGGAGAAGAGATCAAACAGAATGACCCCGAAAATCGGGAGGAGGTTACGGGTATTTATGCACAAATCGGTGGCGCTTTCCGTGGGGTATCCGGCGCACATGTCGTATCCGTACGCGCCTACCTGGCCCACCCCGATCAGCGCCCTGTCAACACTCGGGAATTCACCATGCGATGGCGAAAGATGACTGGCGAAATCTCCGGTTTGGAGGCAAGCACATTTGAATCGGATCGTGGTGGTCCGGGCAGCGGTGTGGCCCTTTCTTTACGTCTGTCGCACGCCGACACAAAGACGCTGGATAGGGTCGGAGCGGAACTCGCAACAGTACTGAAAACCTTCCCCATTGTCTCAGATATTGACGACGGCTTCACCCCCGGAAAAAAACAGTTCGATTTCCGCATTCTTCCGACGGGGCTCAACCTCGGCATGACCTCATCAGAAATTGCCAGACAGGTACGCAACGCATACTACGGGGCCGAAGCATTGCGACAGCAACGCGGTCGCAGCGAGATTCGGGTTCGCGCACGTTTACCCGAAAGTGAGCGCATTTCAGAGCACGACATTGAAACACTACTGCTCCGCACACCTGCCGGCACATGGGTACCGCTCTATGAAGTCGCAGAGGTCTCCCGCGGTCGCGCCTACACTGCGATCGAGCGTGAAGATGGAAAACGAATCATCACAGTCACCGCCAACGTCACCCCTCCCAGCGAATCCGAACGTATTCTGAAAAACATCATGTCCGAGCATTTCCCGCGCCTGCAGGAGCGTTACCCGGGTCTGGGCCACAGCTTCGCCGGGCGCCAGCTCGATTTGCGCGAAGGAATGACGGCTCTGAAGCACGGCTTCCTCGTTGCCATATTGATGATCTACGTACTGCTGGCCATCCCGTTCAGAAGCTACTCTCAGCCGCTGATCGTGATGATCAGCATCCCCTTCGGCATCGTGGGTGCCGTGATCGGCCACATGATCATGGGATATAACCTCAGCATGATCAGCATGATGGGTATCATTGCGCTCTCCGGTGTTGTGGTGAACGACTCGCTCGTCCTCATTGACTACGCAAACAGAAAACGACAGGAAGGCAATGACGCACGCACTGCCATGCATTTGGCCGGCATCCGTCGATTCCGCCCCATCATGTTGACGACACTTACCACCTTCGGCGGCCTGGCCCCCATGATCTTTGAAACGTCGCGACAGGCTCGATTCATGATTCCCATGGCCATATCACTGGGCTACGGGATCCTGTTTGCCACCCTGATCACGCTGATCCTGGTACCCTCCCTATACATGATCAGCGAGGATGCTCGTCGTGTGTGGCGTTGGATGTATCCGCGGCGGGAAACGCCAAATTCTGCAACACCATAAAGGCAGGCTCCTCATAGGGATGCGCTTCGCGCAAGGCTGCGAGCACCGCGTCAATCTGACTTTCCTGACAGATCATCTCCACGCGATACTCGGACACCTGCTCGACCTCTCCCTGTTTTCCCACAAAGGGATCACTCCCTTCCAGTGGACGAAACTGTCCTGTCCCTTTCACCTCCCAGGAACAACAATCGTATTGTTCGTAGCGGCCGGCACCTGCAGCAAACACTGCCGCCTTGACCTGCTTAAGATGAGTTTCGGGAATATATATTACCAGCGTCAGCACAGTATTCCTCCATTCATGCGCATTCCTCTTGACCGTCTGCCTTCTCCACAAGACTATGGAGCAAATAGAAAGGTGACAAGTGCAATCCAGCCATCCATTGATACACGCACTGACCATGCTGCTGTGGTTTGCGGTTAGTGCATCCGCAGATACCGCCAGCAAAATAGATACCCTGTTTCGCAATGCCTCCACGCAACAATGTCAGTGGAGCTGTACAGTGATGGCGACAAACGGGGAAGAACCCACTTACACATGGAAACCGGATGCAGCCATGATTCCCGCATCCAACCAGAAGCTCTACACCGCCGCAGCGGCCCTGCTTGAACTAGGACCGGATTACGCACCCACCACCGACTATTACCGACTGGGCCCCATCAGGAAAGGCAGACTGGATGGCGATCTCCTCATACGCGGCCATGGAGCCTTCGACCTGACAGGCCGTCATCCTCTCAAAGACACCATCACGAATTTCCAAAGCAGGCTGGATCAGCAACTCAACCACTTAACTCGCCAATTACATCATGCAGGAATTCACCACGTGGAAGGCCGAATCATCACGGATTCCCAGGGATGGTGCGACGGTAAGAAGAATGTACACTATCCCTCTGCGGCGGCATTGCTTTTTCATGACAACACCATCGACGTTAACACACTCAACGGAACGATCACCACATGCCCCGCACCGCATATCGGCTTTCAATTCAAAACAAACCATTCGATAACAGCCCAGGAACGCGTACACATTCATGACAAGCCGACAGATACGATCCTGATCAACCCGACAATGGACGATTATGACTACTGGCGTATTGAGTCCATCGATGCACACCAATATTTCACGCGACATCTGCAAGAGATGTTGCAACGTCGAGGAATCAACTTTTCAGGCAAAGAAACAGACCCGGCCGCCACACCAGTACTCTTGTTCAAACGGCCCGGCCTAACCGTGGCCCAGCTTCTTCCCGCCATTCTGCGTCATAGCGATAATCTGTGCGCCGAAGTCCTGTTTCTCAACATGGGTGCCGCAGTTGAGGGCAAAGCGACCTACCCGTCCGCTGCTGCCGCCTGCGCGTGCATTCTGAGAAAGCATGGCCTGGCAAAGAATGCATCCATCTGTGACGGCTCTGGTTTAAGTCGCAATAACCTTGCGTCCACACGCGTAACAGCACACCTGCTGCAACAAATGACCAGCCAACCTTTTTTCAATATACTTCGAGACGCATTGGCCATTTCCGGAACATCGGGCACTCTGAAAAAACGCCTGACCGGCAAATCGCTCAAGGGGCGTATCATTGGCAAAAGCGGCAGCCTGACCGGAGTAAAATCCCTGGCCGGATACATGCGAACGCCGGAAGGCTTACAGGCCTTTGCCCTCTGCTATAATGGACCACCCAACAAGGAAACCTTCTGGACAGTAACAGAGGCAGCATTAACGCTCTTAACGCAGACCCCGTGAGCAAAGACTTCTGCGGCTTGCAAATTCTCCCCAATACGGATAGCGTGCAGCATAATTATGAAAGGCAATGCACATGCCCACGGATAGATCACAATCCCGTTTCTGCGTCATTATTCCCGCCTACCGGGAAGCGGAACGCATTCACTGGGTAGTAAAAGGTGTTCAACGTCACTGTAGCGATATCGTAGTGGTGGATGATGGCTCGCCTGACGGGACCGCCGACCAGGCACAAAGTGCCGGAGCCATTGTATTGCGTCATGAAAGAAATCGCGGCAAGGGATCCGCATTGACCACCGGTTTCCACTATGCCGAGGAACACGACTATGATGCGGTTATCACCATGGATGGTGATGGCCAACACGCTCCGGACGACGTCCGTCGCTTCATAGAAGCCTATATCCGAACCGGCACTCCCGTTCTGGTGGGCAACCGTATGGCCGATGCAAAATCCATCCCCTTCGTGCGCAGAATGACCAATCGGCTCGCCACACGCATGCTCAACCGGTGCATGCAAACCTATGTCCCGGATACCCAATGTGGTTTTCGCCTTTACCGTTGCGACGTTATTCCGCATGTTTCCGTAGCAGCAAAAGGACGTGATGCAGAATCTGAAATGCTGATGCACATTGCCACGCGTCACATTCGCATCGACTCGATCCCCGTGCAAGTCACGTATGGATCACAAAAGAGCACCGTTAAACCCGTGCGTGACACACTACGATTTTTTATGATGATATGGCGTGCTTCGCTTTACTCCCGCAGGAGATCTGCCGGAATACGATACAAACGCTAAAGACGACAGAACTGGAGACTAAAACGTGTTAATAAACATCCTGATCCTCGCCCTGATCACCCTGATTCCTGCACTCGAACTGCGCGCCTCAATTCCCATGGGGATTCTACCGATCCCAATTCCCTTTATGGATCGCACCATCAACGCCGAAATGAACTGGCCCACAGTGGTCCTGATCTGCACGATCGCCAACATCATCCTGGGCGCCATCGTATTCATGATCCTGGGTCCAGCGTTTACGATTATTCGCAAGTGGAAATGGTTTGATCGTAAGATCTGGCCAATTCTCGAACGGACACAGCACAAGATACACCCCTACGTGGAAAAGTATGGTGAGTTCGGCGTGGCCGTGTTCATAGGCATCCCACTTCCCGGATCAGGCGTCTACACCGGTGCCTTTGGCGCATACCTCCTTGGACTCAACCGGCGAAAGTTCATGATCGCCAATGTCATCGGCGTACTCATCGCAGCCACTGCAGTCACCGGCCTGAGCCTGCTGATTCTCAAAGGTGCGGTCGGGCCTGAAAGCTTCATGGCGAAGATCTTCCTCAAGCACTGACCACAAAAAAAGAAAGGCCATCCCTGCCAGCAGGAATGGCCTTCGGAATCGTCAAATACACTCAACCGACGATCTTTGAAACCTGCCAATCCTCACCCACCCATAAACCTATCACGGGAAGTTCAGGAAACCTCTGCTTCACATTCTCTACCGCAGCCAGGGTATGCTTGGTTTGATCCTCCTGAGAAACTGGATTCCCTGCGCAATCATAGTGCCCCACAACCGCAATCCCGACGGAGCGATGTTTCTCAACCGAAATACGCATACGCGCCAAAATAGAGTCCACACCCGCAGCCTCACAACCCGCTGCAAGCATAGCATTCGGTCCAGGTTCGGTGATCATATCAACATATTCCACACCAAAGTGCTCCTGTAAATACTTGATAACAGGCAACTGCACCCGACCATCCATACAATTCACAGCAGTACAAAAACGCATAACATCATCCTCGCAATTCAAAACTAAAAGGGCCGCACTCCCTCGAGTACGGCCCAAAAAATACATTATAATTACGCGTGCTTAGGTGGCTTCACCATTGAAATAATGCCCGCTGCAACAAGACACAACACACCACAGATCGTGAAGGCCAGAGGGAAGTTCTGCATGTCGCCAAGCTTACCACCCAACATTGGGCCAAAGATGCCACCAACGCCGTAAGAGAGAAAGATCCAGCCATAGTTTTGCCCGACCGTCTTAGTCCCGAAGGTATTGGCTGTCATCATCGGGAACAACGCGAAGTTGCCACCAAAGTTAAAACCAATCAACGTCGCGCCCACATACAGCAATGCCGGGGTTCCAGCCATCTTCTGGAAAGCAATCACTACCACACCCTGAATCGCCATCATAACGGCGATCGATGTTTTGACTCCCAATTTCTCGCAAATGGCGCCCCAGGCAATACGCCCGATACCGTTCGCCAACGAGAAGAACACGGCCATCGCCAAACCTGCAGAAGCACTGGCAGCCGCTTTATCCAAACCGGCAGTCTGCAAGGCTTCCATGGGAAACAGTTTCATCAAGCCAATGCTCATCAAGCCCGCGCTGGCACCGCAGAGAAAGGTCGCAAAAATCATATAAAACTGTGGTGTTGCCAACATTTCGCCGCTACTCATGGCTACCGCACCCGCAACCGGCTTATCTGTCGACTTTGCCTCAGGAGGATTCCAACCAGCCGGCTTGTAGCCCTCCGGCGGGAACACCATCCACACGCCACCAATCACCACAGAAACAAGAAAAACGATGCCGTAAATCACAAAGGTATGACTAAGACCTACGTTAGCAATCAGATGCCCCCAGCTACCCGCAAGCTTAACCCACAGCGTCGCCCCAAAACCAAAACCCGCCACAGCCAGTCCAGTAATCAAACCCTTCTTGTCCGGAAACCAACGCATTCCAACCGCGATAGGCACAACGTACCCCAGGCCAATACCACTACCGCCCACCAGGCCGATCAACACAAAGATCTTAGCAAAACTTGTACCGCCCATCAGACCGCCAAGTATATAACCCAGACCAAGCACCACACCACCGGACATCGCGAGCTTACGCGGTCCTAGTTTCGGCATCAATCGACCCGCGATCACCATCACAATGGCGAAAGAGGCTAGACCTGCTGCAAACACGCCCTGCGTCTGCGCCTTGGTCCATCCCGCCTCTACGAGAGGCTTCGTAAATACGCTCCATGCATAGATTGCGCCCAGACACAGCTGAATGAGAATCGCACCCACCACGACCAGGCCGCGGTTCATTATCTTACCTTCAGAACCTTCAGACATTTTTTAATCTCCTGTAAATTGTTTCAAAAAAGGGCCCGGCTCGGAATGGACCGCGCCGGGCTCGCTTTATTTGGACATATTCACTTATCAGCCGATTAGTGCAGCGTTCTCGACGATGATGTTTTCAACAACACTCGGGTCTGCCAGTGTGCTTACATCACCAATCTTATCTCCGTCACCTTCAGCAACCTTGCGAAGAATACGACGCATGATCTTGCCCGAGCGGGTCTTCGGCAGTGCCGGTGCCCACTGGATTTGATCCGGTGCAGCAATAGGCCCGATTTCGGTACGCACATGCTTAACCAGCACACCCTTGAGATCATCGGTATACTCGTTACCCGTCTTCAAGGTCACGTAGGCGTAGATGCCCTGGCCCTTGATGTCATGCGGGAAGCCAACCACAGCGGCTTCAGCCACAGCGGGGTGCGAAACCAACGCACTCTCGACTTCAGCCGTACCCATGCGGTGACCAGATACGTTGATCACGTCGTCAACACGGCCCAGCAGCCAATAGTCGCCATCTTCATCGATACGACATCCATCGCCTGTGAAGTAGTAACCTTTGTATGTGCTGAAGTAGGTCTGGATCATGCGATCATGATCACCGTAGAGAGAACGCAGGATACCAGGCCATGGCTTCTTAATGCAAAGCTTGCCCTTTTCGCCCTGAGGAACTTCCTTACCTTCATCATCCAGAATAACCGGCTCAATGCCGAAGAACGGACGTGATGCACTACCCGGCTTGAGCGTATGAGCGCCCGGCAGCGGCGTGATCATGATTCCGCCTGTTTCGGTCTGCCACCACGTGTCAACAACCGGTGTTGTGCCATGACCAACATGGTCACGATACCAGTTCCAAACGTTAGGATTGATGGGCTCGCCTACGCTGCCAAGCAACTTAAGCGTCGAAAGATCCCGAGCTGCAATCGGGGCTTCGCCCTGCTGCATAAGCGCACGTACCGCAGTCGGCGCTGTATAGAACTGAGTGACCTTATACTTGTCGCAGACGTCCCAGAAGCGACCCGCGTCCGGATAGGTCGGCACACCTTCGAACATGATCGAAGTCGCCCCCGTTGCCAGCGGTCCGTACACGATATAGCTATGACCTGTGATCCAGCCAATATCAGCGGTACACCACCACACATCCTCTTCATGGATGTCAAAGATGTTCTTGAATGTCGTTGCGGCATAAACCATGTATCCGCCAGTTGTGTGAAGCACGCCCTTGGGCTTGCCTGTCGAACCAGACGTATAAAGTATGAATAGTGGATCCTCAGCATCAACCCACTCCGGCTCGCACTCGGCGGGCTGGTCTGCAATAGCTTCATCGTACCAGACGTCGCGACCGTCTTGCATGGGAACTTCGAGGCCTGTGCGTTTCACCACAAAGCACGTTGTGATGCTTGGGCACTGAGCCAAAGCCTTATCGGCGTTGACCTTCATCGGGATGTTATCTTTAGGTCCGCGTAGCGCGGTGTCCTGCGTGATCAGAATTTTGCACTCTGAGTCATTGATGCGGTCACGCAGGGCATCCGGGCTGAAAGCACCGAATACAACGGAGTGAATGGCGCCGATACGGGCACAGGCCAAACATGCGATGGCCGCTTCAGGAATCATCTGCAGATACAGGCAGACTCGGTCGCCCTTCTCTACGCCAGCAGCCTTGAGAGCGTTTGCAAATTTGCACACCTTCTCATAGAGCTCTTTATACGTAAGCGTAGCATCAACACCCGGCGTGTTGCCTTCCCAGATGATAGCCGTCTTGTCGCCACGTTCTTCCAAATGGCGATCGAGACAGTTCACTGACAGGTTAGTCTTGCCGTCAACAAACCATTTGACATCGACATTACCTTCAAACGTGTAGTCGAGAACCTTTGACCATTTCTCTTTCCAGACAAATGTCTCAGCAATATCGCCCCAGAACCCCTCTGGATCAGCAATAGACCGATCATACATTTTCTGGTACTGCTCCATAGACTTTACATGTGCATCCTGCGCAAAGTCCTCGGGAGGTGCAATCTTCATTCCTGTTGCTTCCGCCATCTTCCATCTCCTTCGTATGGTAGTTTTGTTGATCTCTTGACAATTCGCCTTAACACTCTTTTCAAGAAGCAATGAACCTTAATAGCAGCCCATGGTGACTGCAAGCACAGAAATGAGGCAAAATGCATTGTTTTTAAAAAAAGCAATGGTTAGAGCTTGATCTCGAGCCCTGAAATTGTCACAAATCACCGTTTTGATTGCCAAACGCACAATTGCCGCATAACGGATATTGGCGATTCGTGAAGAAAGATGAGACAGTCCACTTGCTGGAAGAGATGTGACATCATGATGGAAAAATTACTAAACCCTGATTCTGTGGCCGTCATCGGGGCATCACGAACCCCTGGAAAAGTGGGCCATGAGCTGGTCGCCAATCTGATCGAGAGTCAGTTCGAAGGCAAAATCATCCCCATTAACCCTTCAGCCGATGAAGTTCTAGGGCTACCCTGTTTCCCGGATCTGACTTCTTGTGGCACAACCATTGATTTGAGCGTCATTTCGATACCCTATAAATACGTCATGTCTTCAGTCCGAGCATCCATAGAAGCGGGCGCCAAAGCCATCGTCATCATCACTGCCGGCTTCAAAGAAATGAGCGAAGAAGGCGCAAAAACGGAACGTGAAATTGCCGACTATTGCAAAGCCAGAGACGTCTCCCTTCTGGGACCCAACTGTCTCGGACTGATCAACACGCATCACAAAATGAATGCCTCTTTTGCCAAGCAACTTCCGAAACCCGGCGGCATTTCCGTCATTTCACAATCAGGCGCCCTGTGTACCGCTATCCTGGACTGGGCTGCTGCACGCCACCTCGGCCTCGCAAAATTGATCAGCATGGGAAACAAAGCCGATTTATCGGAAACCAATTTTCTGCGTACCTTTGCCGATGACGAGGAAACAAAGGTCATCGTCGGATACCTGGAGAGCGTCGATTCCGGCAACGAATTCATCAAGGCAGCCGAACAGGCCACATCACAGAAGCCTGTCGTCATTTTCAAGTCGGGCACCACGCAAGCCGGCGTCAAGGCGGCCTCCTCACACACAGGAAGCCTTGCAGGAGCCGACACAGCGTATGGCGCCGCCTTCACGCGAGCCGGAGTCATCCGTGCCGAGACATTCGAAGCCATGTTTGACTATGCCACCGCCTTCGCCATGCAGCCCCTGCCAAAGGGCGATCGTGTCGCCATCATCACGAATGCTGGCGGCCCTGGAATCATGGCTGCAGACGCCGTCGAAAACTGCGGATTAACCGTGCAACCTCTTGAAGGCAGCACAGCCACCGCGCTGGCGCAGAAGCTACCTGAAGCCGCCAGCGTAGGCAACCCCATTGATGTGCTCGGAGATGCCGATCCGGACCGCTACGTGGCTGCCGTGAACGCCGCACAGGACGATCCCGAAATCAACGCCATAGTCGTCATCCTCACCCCGCAAGCCATGACCAAACCGGCCGAAACCGCACGTGCGATTGCCGATTGCAATCGCAACGAAAAGCCCATTCTGGTTTCCTTTATGGGTGGTCAGGATGTCATGCCCGGACGCGATGAGCTTGTCGCACACAATTTGCCTGATTATCCGGCACCTGAGCGTGCCGTCGCCGCCCTGAAAGCCATGCACGATTATGCCGAATGGCTGCGCCGCCCACCGCGCGTGGTTACACGCTTCCCGGTAAACCGCCGCCGCGTAGAGCGCATCATCCATCGCCATATTCGCACAGAACAACTGCAAGTCGGTGAAGCTGCAGCGAAAGATGTACTGCGCGCCTACGATTTCAATGTGCAGCCCGGCGCCCTGGCCATCAGCGGACAAAATGCCGTGGAAGTAGCAGACAAGACCGGCTATCCGGTAGCCATGAAAATCGCCTCACCCGACATCATTCACAAATCAGACATCGGAGGCGTCAAACTGAACCTTGCCAATGCAGATGCCGTCATTGACGCCTACGACCTGATGATGCTGCGCATGTCGCAACGTGCGCCCAATGCCAATATTGAAGGAGTATACGTCGAAAGAATGTGCCAAAAGGGGCGCGAGGTAATTCTGGGCATGACCCGCGATGCGCAGTTCGGCCCGATGCTGATGTTCGGCCTTGGCGGTATCTTTGTAGAAGTCATGAAAGACGTCACCTTCCACATCGCCCCCATCACCTACGATGAGGCAATGAAGATGCTGGAAAGCACGAAATCCTTCTCGCTGCTCAAAGGTGTTCGCGGACATGCCAGCGTCGACATCGCTGCCATTGCAACCAGCCTGCAGCGCATCAGCCAGCTCGTCACAGATTTCCCACAGATCATTGAAATGGACATCAACCCGTTTATCGTCAGCGAAGCAGGACGCGAGTCCGTTGCCGCCGATGCACGCATCACACTTGCGGAATAAAGAGGATCCTATCATGCAAACCGAAGACAACCACACAGCGGGAACCAACTGGCAGAAAACTTATCACGATATGCTGTCCACCCCGACCGAGGCCGTGAAACGCATCCGTCCCGGACAACGCGTTTTCGTAGGCACCGGTTGCGGCCAGCCACAAGCACTGGTCGAGGAACTTGGAAAGCGCGGCCCCGAGCTCAGCGACACCGAAATTCTTCACCTGCTAACCTCTGGTGCCGCACCATACGCAGACCAGACCCTGGCCGAATGCTTCCGCGTCAACAGCTTCTTCATTGCCGACAACGTACGCGGCATCATTCAAAAAGGGCTTGGCGACTACACCCCCATCTTTTTGTCAGACATCCCCCGCCTCTTCACCTCCGGACAACATCCGATCGATGTAGCGCTGATCCAGGTCAGCCTGCCCAACGAACGCGGCTTCTGTAGCCTCGGCGTCTCGGTCGATATTGTTAAGAGCGCCGCTGAGAATGCAGCCCTGGTCATTGCCGAAGTCAACCCGCACATGCCGCGCACGTTGGGCGACAGCCTCCTGCATGTGCACGACATGGACATCCTCGTCCCCAGCGATCATCCGCTGATCGAAATTGAACCACCCGAACCTGACGAGGTCACCCGGCAGATTGGCCAATACGTCGCCGCACTCGTTGATGATGGTTCCACAGTCGAGTTCGGTATCGGCAGGATTCCCCAAGCCGTTATGGAGTTCATGCATGAGAAAAAGGACATCGGCATTCACACTGAAATGTTCAGCGACACCATCATTGACCTGATCGAGAGCGGCGTCATCACCGGTTCACGCAAAAGTTCAGATCGAGAAAAGATCGTGGCCAGCTTCTGCATGGGTACACGCAAGCTATATGACTATATTGACAACAACCCAAAATTCTCATTCCACCCCACCGAGTATGTAAACGATCCCTTTATAATCAGCCAACAGCACAAACAGGTGGCCATCAACGTAGCACTCGAAGTCGACCTGACAGGTCAGGTATGCGCCGACTCACTGGGCACACAGTTTTACTCAGGCATTGGCGGACAGCTCGACTTCAACCGCGGCGCAGCGCGCTCACCGGGCGGCAAAGCAGTCATCGCCCTACCCTCCACAGCCAAAGATGGCAGTGTATCCCGTATCGTCACGCGTCTGAGCCCGGGAGCCGGAGTGGTAACCACTCGCGGCGACGTGCACTACGTGGTCAGCGAATACGGAGTAGCCTACCTGCACGGCAAGAGCGTTCAGGAACGTGCCATGGCACTCATCTCAATTGCACACCCTGACTTCCGCGACGAGCTCATGAAGGAAGCTATCGAAGCCAAGTACCTGCGACCGGACATGGCAGACGTCGAAGGCAAGGTGGTCATCGGCCCCAAAGAATTCAAAACGACCATGGTGCTGGACGACGGGACACAAATCAATTTCCGCCCGATCCACCCCACAGACGAACCCGCCATGCGCGACCTGTTCTACACGCTCTCACAACAGACGCTGTATTACCGCTTCATGAAGCAGGTCAAGGCTGTGCCGAGAAAAGAACTTCAAGACTTTGTCTACATTGACCATCGATCCGACGTGGCGATTGTGGGGACAGTGCCAGAGGCACATGGCGAAGAGATTGTCGTCATTGGAAGATACTACCTCGACAAATCAACCAACATGGCGGAAGTCGCCTTCGTCGTTGCCGACACATGGCAAAACAAGGGCATCGGCTCTTTCCTGTTGCGCCATCTCGGCACAATCGCGCGCCGTAATGGTATTCGAGGATTCACCGCCGAAGTACTGCGTGACAACCGCGCCATGCAACGCGTCTTCCAGAAAAGTCCGTTCACCCTCTCGAGCAAACCCAGCGAAGACGTCGTCAGCCTGCACATGGAATTCGCGAACTGATTGATTCAGCGCAACCCCTTGTCCTGCGTTGATCATGCCACATGAGCAAGAATGCTAGCGACTCTACGAGCCGCAGCACGTGCATGAGAAAGATCACTTGCCGTATAGATCTTACGGGAAGTGTCATATGCTTTAGAAATGTCCTGGCAGTGATCACACGCACAATGACCGGAAATCCACCCGAGAAGAACATGAAGACGTTTTCCGTCGAAACTAGTCTCATCTGCCGTTACACCCCGCGAGAGGCGGTCAGCGATTTCCTTCGCGCGCGCTACCGCACGATGTTCTTCAAATGTTTTACACATAACTTACGTCCTCTAATTAAAAACGTATCACACAAACGTGCCACCCGCAATTAAGGGACGCTCTGATTCTTTTATGGGGGATTTTCCTATAAGCGAGGATCCGCTTTACTATTGAGTGAGTAGTCACAGGGAGTACTGCGCATGTTTCTGAAACGTTCAACAGTACCGTCACATACACATGCATTCATAAACTCTCAACGGCGGCAGCGATAAAGGCCGTAATATCGTCATCCGTGTGTGCGGCTGAAACAAAGCCCACTTCAAACTGCGACGGCGGCAGATAAAAACCACGGTCGAGCATGTTGTGGAAGAAAACGGCATGTGCTTTCGTGTCGCAACACTTGGCACTTGCAAGATCCGTCACCGGCCCTTCCGTAAAGAACGGTGTAAACATGCCGCCCAAATGCGGACAATGCATGGCCACGTCTTTAGCCTTCGCGGCAGCCGTCACCTCTTCAGAGATCCGTCGACCTTTCGCCTCTATCGCTGAATACGGATTTTCATCACGCAACAATGATAACGTCATATGCCCAGCCGCCACGGCCACAGGGTTTCCACTGAGCGTTCCGGCCTGATACACAGGACCCAGCGGTGCCAGCGATTTCATGACTTCCTCACGCCCCCCCACCGCGCCGATCGGCATACCCCCGCCGATGATTTTACCCAGACAGGTCAAATCGGGCGTCACGCCGCACTGTGCCCCATAAGTTGTTGCGCCCAAACGGAATCCATTAATCACCTCATCAAAAATCAACAAGGCGCCACATTCATCCGCGACATCCCGCAGTCCCTGAAGAAACCCTTCCGCAGGCGGCACCAATCCCATGTTACCCGCCACCGGCTCCACGATAATAGCGGCGACGTCATCACCCTCTTCAGCCATAATCGCACGCACGGCATCCAAGTCATTGTACGGCGGCACCAGCACCTCAGCCACAGCGCTGGGAGAGACTCCTGCCGAAGAGGTCATCCCCCCAGTCAACAAACCGCTACCCGCAGATACCAGTAAGTAATCGGCATGACCATGATAACAACCATCAAACTTGATGATTTTGCGACGACTGGTGAAACCACGTGCCAGGCGTAGCGCCGTCATAACGGCTTCTGTACCGGAACTAACCAAACGCACCATGTCCATGGATGGGATGAGCTCGCAAAGCAATTCCGCAAACTCTACCTCCGCCTCGGTATTGATCCCGAAGCTGCTGCCGTTACTTGCAGCACGAATTACTGCCTCGACGACCTCAGGCCGCGCATGACCAAGGATCAAGGGGCCCCATGACCCACAGAAGTCAATCAACTCCTGACCCTCAACCGTCCACATACGTGCACCCGCGCCCCTAGCCACGTAAATCGGCGTTCCGCCCACTGCATTGAACGCACGCACGGGACTGTTCACACCACCGGGAATAACTTCCTGAGCCCGCTCAAACAACGCTTTTGAATCCATCTTTTCCATTCCTCTCGACATACGGCGTTATTCACAAATAAATAGGGGTGCCGCGCAGAGCACCCAAAGGCATCTCCACATGACACCCAGCATACATGACCCGCAGCGCCTGATGCCACCGCGAACTCAAGAATATTGAAAACTAAAAAGCGACGTTTGCCTCAACCCAGAACCGCTCCACATCGTTTGCAGCAGGATTATCAGCATCACCATCAGCATCGTAATTCGCATATTTTGCAATAAGTTTGATATTCTCGTTCAATGGAAGCGTGGCAACCACATCAACTTCTTCGCCGTAATCAGTGCTTCCCTGCTCAGACTCAAAGTTATGATAAATCACCTTCAGCGTCACATCTGTTTTCGGACACGTCACGCTCCCATACACATACGCATCTTCAAGCCCTTGCACCGGCGTCACAAGAAAAACATCCGCCCAGCCATTGAACTTATGCCCCGTCGCCAGTGGCGTCTTGAACGAAACACCATCATCGGATCCCAACACCTCGTAACCAGCCCCCACGCCTACAACAGGTAGCCCGCCTGACAGATCCACTTTATAGTAATCCGCCCTGTAGTCCACGCCATCTACAGTGGCGCTATTGTCGGACTGCTGCGCGTATTCCAGGTCACATGCCAGCTTAAACTCCTCACCACAGGGCCAGGATGCCGTTCCACGCAACCCATACGTATCACCGGAATTCGCGGCACCCACAGCCTCAGAACCAAGATCCAACAGGTATGCGTAAGCCCCACCTGAAAATCGTTCGCAGGGCGTATATGCAACGTTGATAAGATGCGAATCCGAATCGAATTCAGCCGCATTCGGTGCCGCACCCGCAGGCTCGGTTCCATTCTCCTGACCAAAAATGCGGTAAACATTATCGATGTAGGCATAAGTCAATTTGACGCCAGCCATGCTTGGACTCTGCACCTGCGCAGCATCATATGTTTGCTCATTTTGACGCCAACCCACATTCCCCACAAAACGGGCGTTGTCCAGAATGATCCTTTGACGACCAACCGTCACAAGTGCCTTAGACATCGGACACTGCGCTTCAATATATGCCTGATTTAGCTCTGTTCCCTCGACATCCGCGATCACCGTCTTATCCGCACCACCCGGGTTGGTTCCTGCCTGATTATAATCATCGCCATCATTGAGCGCTGTGACATCTTCAAACTCAACAAAGGCACGTACGCCCATATATGGCTTTGTGGAATACCCAAGACGCGTCCGAATCGTGACAGCATCCGAGTCATCACTTCCATCCGCCTCTGCATGCTCGTAGCGAAGCCGCAGATTCATAGACGGCGCGCCTTGAGTAAGGGCATCCAAGAGCGACACCTCTTCGGCATCCTCAGCCAAAACTTCAGAGCCCATGCACACTGCACAAATGATTACCACCCCACTCATCACCATTTTTGCTGCCTTCTGCATTCCACGCCTCCTTTCGATGCCCTTTCGAACAATACCTCTCCGGCGCCTGACATCCCCGCTATCGACAATAATCAGCACGCCAACTCTTGGAGTGAGTGTATCCTGCGGCCCACATATATCAACCCCAAACTCGGATCATTTTTCAGCACAAAAAAAAGGCACTGAGTGCCGACCATGGTCGGCACGCAATGCCTCAAGTGGTTACATTGTCAGGCGGATAATCAGCGCGCCACGACGACACGGAATCCGGTGTGGTAGACGCTCTGCCATGTCGGATAACCCAATCGGAACGATGAGGTAGAACGGAACGGCCTGTCATGCCAGGATCCGCCACGTACCACCATCTTCTCGCCCGTATCCCTGCTGCCCCTACGGGTCGGCTTATACGGATACGGTTTGTATTCCGAGCACGTCCATTCAGCCGCATTGCCATGCATATCGTGCAGTCCCCAGGAGTTCGGTTTGAAGCTGCCAACTTTTGCCAGATGCAGCACGTTATCATTAAACCGCGAATCCTTGAGTTCGAAATCAACGCTATAGTGCGGATTCCGCATCGGTCTCGGATTAACGCCCGACACCGCCATTTCTTTCGTCTTTATATCCGCAAGATTTGCATACGTCGAGAAGTCCGCATCAAGGTTACCATAACTGAGTCGCGATTCGGTTCCGGCACGACAAGCCCATTCCCACTGGGCTTCAGTCGGCAGCGAAACTTTCTTTCCGGTCTTCTTCGAAAGCCACTCACAAAACGCCATCGCCTTGGTCCACGGAACACGAATGACGGGGAATTGCATATCATTCATGTAGTAACCTCGCTTAACCTGATCCTTGTAATGCATGTCATACACACCATTCAAATAGTCCGGATCAAACTGGCGATACTGCTCCAACGTTACCTCAGTGGCCCCCATCATGAACGGCTTACCAATCTTCATACGTGTCACAGGGCGCTCCATCGGCGTTTCATTATTACTACCCATGGAAAATTCGCCGGAAGGAATATTAACAAGTTTCATCGCCACATCATCCCCGAGATCTAACGCAAGCACCTCCGGCTTATAGCTCTTGACCACAGGCTTCTTCGGCTGCGGCAACCCTTTCAGGGAATAAGGTTTTGGCTTAACCACTTCATCCGACTTCTTGTACGGATTAACAATCACCTCAGGATCAAACTCATCGTTGGCATACAACGCTCTTAACTCCTTGCGACGATCGAGAATATTCTTAGATGCACGCGCTTCGGTCCATGTTCCAATAAACGGCGCATTAAGATCCATCCAGGTGATCAGACGGTCCCACGCTTCGGCATCCAACGTCACATTGTGATGCCCCTTCTGCAGCATCTGCGTCAACTCACTGGTATCCACATGAAACTCCAGAGGAGTCAACAAGTGATAATCACCCTCGGGACCGTTACGACGCACATACGGATGAAGATGATCAAACGCCATTTTCGGGTTCGAGAAGTTCGGAATCCCTGCCTCACTGAATCGCTTGCCCGTGTTCTGCCCGGTTCCAATGATACGGTCCTCAACCTTCACACCCATAGCTTCGAACCGCTTAATATCCCTGGAACCATCGTGACAGCTTGCACAGTATTTATCGATCACCGGCATCACTTCACGCGTAAAGCTGAATCCACGCACCGGGCCATACCATGGCTTGAGATCATCCGGTTTTCTCAACATCGCCTTCGCACGCTTCGGAAGAGGCGTCATATTCTGGCTTTCATGACAGCCAATGCAGGACAAGCGTTCACCGGGCATACCCACGAGCCAGCTCCGCATAAGCTGCAACGCCTTGCCCTCCTTGTCCAACGGCTGCAGTGAAACCGGTGTGTTGGCCGGGATCTTGAAGCTCACCGAACCATCGCTCTCAACCGGTGCCGTGCCGAGAAGTTGACGCGAGTCCCAGCACGTCTCCATCCCCATTGCATAATGCCCACCTTTTTTACGCGGACCATACTCATAACGGTAAGCACGAACGCTCTTCACCGTTCCACGCGGGACACCTTTCAACCCGGGACCTTCATAGATGTCCGTGATCAGGACCGTGGCTTCCTTTTCTCCAAGGCGCACGCTGTCCGGGCGAATGAACGGCTTCTTCGTCTTGCGCAGCGGGATAGGCTCATAATACTTTCCGCCCTGATCCTTCGCCTTCAGACAAAGCATATTGTCAAACGCATCTACCAGATACACACTGTCACCAGTCACAGCCAGAAAGTACTTATCGCTTAACGGATAAGGATGATAAAAGTACGGCTTGTATACGCTTGCAAGGTTATCAATCACCAACGGCTCAACCTTTTTGCCTCGCCCTGTGATGAACTGAACAGCACCATCAGCCTCGAATCGGCCGAGCGCCGCATCAAACAGGCAGAGCGCACCGCCCTTTGCATGACTGTGATGACCCGTAACCGTCGCCACAAATTTGCTTGGATGGCCCGGAATGGGACGCGCAAAGAACATGCTGTTCGGCCAATATGAATTGCTTCCGTAAAAGGCTTTCTGATCGGTACCATCAGGATTCATGGTCATAAGAACGCGACTGAAGTAATGCGCGGAATCCGTATACTCCCAGCGCGTGAACATAACCCGACCATTTTCCATGACAACCGGATGCCAGTTGCCGTCCTGGTCAAAGCAGAGTCGCCGCACGCCCGTGCCGTCCGCATTCATAATGTGCAGGTTAGCCACAAATGCATTACCACCCACACACGGCACACCTTCATACGCTGCCGTCGATCCAAAAATAACCCGTCCATCAGGCAGATAGACCGCGTCAAAATTGTCAATATCCCCACCCATATCAGGCGATACCTTACGCGGCTCTCCTGCCTTCTTGCCTGTCTTTGGGTCAATCTTAAACTCGAACACACCCCAGTTGCCATTATCCTCTTGCGAGCTGTAGAGAACCTTGTCCGCATCAAAGTGCAGATCAACATCTCCGAGATACTTACCCGCGTCCGCTTTATGAACAATCTTAATCTCGCCATCACACAGCGGCGACATCACCACGATCTCATCATCAAACTGCTTGCTTCGACCCAGCGATGTCTTTGTCTCCCAGTTATTCGAGTAACGCCTGCCCTTACGACTGCGAACCATCAGCAGCCCATCAAAATCAAGTAGCGGATTAGCAAGCAGTGCTTCCTTCTTCAGCGCCTTGAACTCTGGAGAATTAATATTGGTCAGCTTCTCAAGCCTGGCCAGGTAATCATTGCCCTTCGGGTACTTTTTGCCATAGGTCTTGATAAGATCTTCAATGGCCAGCTTCAATGACTCCACATCGCCCTGGCCCTTGGCCTTGTGCCCACCCTTCATCAATGGACCATTCAAAACACCGCGATTGGGGGCTTTCGCCTGCTTGTTCGCAGCAAAAACATGACTAAACGTGCCCGACAAAAGGCATACCAACAGGATTGTAAGGATCCGATCTCTTTTCATTTATACGATACTCTCTGACTGATGTTTTTGTTAAGTAACGTGCTCCGGAAAGAGCTCTTGCACTACGCTTTCAATATATGACGTGACTTTTACCCTACTCATGAAAAAGCACGAAAAAATATAAATCACGCGGGAGGCTAGCGCACTGCTCAGTGCAAGACAAGTGATTATCAATAAAATCGCGCGAAACGCTCAGGCGAGATTCCCATCCGATACCCAGAATCATTAACTGATTGCAGAAGAAAGTGCGTCGGTTGCACCCGCTGCTAAACGGCCCTTAAGAGTTTAACCACGGGCTCCTAAGACTTGCCATCCACCACTACATTACCTATTGTTCGGCTTCGCTCCAAAGGGATGCCGGGGCAATACATGTACCTCTTGAACAAACGCGCAAACGGGAGAAACCAATCATACGATCATTCATAACAGCCATCCTTTTATTGGCTCTGACAATTACCACCACAATCGCCAAACCAACATCGGACATTCTCAAGACAACCGGTATCAAGGGAGGCATAGTGGTCCAGGTCGGGTGCGACGACCCTGCTGCGCTGATCGCGCTCCACAAAAGCGATGCGTTCATAGTCCAGGGCCTTGATACGGACCCAACGAAGGTGGCTAAAGCCCGCGAAATAATCAAGGCCAACGGATTATACGGCAAGGTGAGCGCCGCACAGTTCGACGGAGAACACCTTCCTTTCGTGGACAACATAATCAATCTGGTTATCATCGAGTCCAGGGACTGTAAGCTCAGCAAAGGCGAACTTGAACGGGCTCTGGCCCCAAGAGGCGTGGCCATCGCACCAAAAAAAACAGACTGCATGCCTGACGCAGCATCCAATCGCGAAAACGCGTCCCTGTTCACAAAACCAGTTCCTTCCGACATCGACGAATGGACGCATTACCTCCACAACTCCAACAACAATGCCGTATCTCAGGATGAGAAGATCCATCCACCCAAGTACCTGCAATGGGTGGGCAGCCCCCGCTACTCCCGGCATCACGACCACATGTCCGCCATGAGTGCCTGTGTCACTGCGGGAGGCAAAATCTATCACTTGATGGACGAATCCACACGAATCTCGATTTTCCTGAAGCCAACATGGAAACTGGTCGCGCGCGATGCCTTCAACGGTATGATCCTGTGGAAACGCAACATTGACGAGTGGTACACCCACATGCAAAGACTGAAGAGCGGGCCAGCCTATCTGCCCCGCAAACTGGTAGCCATTGACGATGTGCTCTATGCCGCGCCCGGTCTGCGCTCACCAACCCTGGCCATCGACGGTGCATCAGGAGAAACGATCCGAACTTATGAGCCCGATATGGAGACGGATGAAATCATCTACTCCAAAGGCATCCTGTTCCTCGTGGGGGCTGAAGCCAAAGAAACAGAAGAGTCCGTCAAGGCATCCATTGACGCCCGGGCGATCGCCGGCAACGCGCCCCGGCGCGTGGTCGCCGTTCATGCGGATACTGGCAAAACGCTTTGGTCGATTGAATCAAAGGTCCTGCCACTGACCCTGACGGTTGACGATCAAAATGTGTACTTCCACGATGCGGAAGCCATCGTCTGCCTTGACCGAACAACCGGAAAGACAAAATGGACGTCCAAGCCCATGGAATATCTTAAGAGCACGTTTTCCGAGTTTGCGCCGACCCTTGTTGCGTACAAAGACGTGCTCTTTTTTGCCGGCGGAAAAGGTTATGTCAACCACAGGTCTTCACGCGACACAATGTATGCCATTTCCGCAAAGGACGGAAAAACATTGTGGAACGCCGAGCATCCACCCTCGGGCTACAAATCACCGGAAGACCTCCTTGTTGTTGATGGATTGGTCTGGTGTGGAGAAACCACCAGCACCAGTCAGTCCGGAGCCTTGATCGGCAGGGACCCATGGACGGGGGAAGAGAAGAAACGCTTTCCGTCAAACGTCAAGACGTACTGGTTTCATCATCGCTGCTACAGAGCGAAAGCCACGGAGAACTACTTCCTGATGTCCCGTACGGGCATTGAATTTGTGGACTACAAGAAAGAGAACTGGATCATCAACCACTGGGTCCGCGGCGCATGCCTGTACGGCATCATGCCGGCGAACGGCTTCGTCTACGCACCACAGCACCCGTGCGCTTGCTACCCCGAGGTGAAACTGAACGGATTCAATGCACTCACCAGCAATCGAAACTTACCGAACAACGAACCTTCCGCACGCCTGGTAAAAGGCAAGGCATACGGCCACACCCCTTCAACCGACAAGCCAGGCCCCGCCGACTGGCCAACGTTCCGATCCGACACAGCACGCAGCAGCAGCGTAAACACCACAATTCCAGAATCACTGGAACCCGCGTGGAAGATCAAAATCGGCGGGAGAGTTTCTCAGCCCGTCGTGGCCAACGGACAAGTTCTGGTGGCCGAAGTCGATGCGCACACCGTGCATGTATTCAGTGAAAAAGACGGCACAAAGCTTTGGAGCTTCACGGCAGGTGCCCGCGTTGATTCCGCGCCGACCGTTTACAAAGGGATGGCACTTTTCGGTTCCTGCGACGGATGGGTCTACTGCCTGCGCGCCACAGACGGCGAGTTAATCTGGAAGTACCTCGCCGCACCACGAGACGCCAAGCACCTTGTGTTCGAACAGATCGAATCCGTCTGGCCCGTACACGGCAACATCCTGATTCAGAATGAATCCGCCTACTTCGCCTGCGGGCGAAACATCTTCCTCGATGGCGGATTGCTCATCTATCGCATGAATCCCCTCACAGGCGAGGTACTGTCCACCACACCCATGACCGATACCGATCCTGACGGAAAAGCTATACAGGACTATATCAAAGTCCTCGACATGCCCCCCGGACAGCCCGACATATTGTCCAGTGACGGCGAACGTATCTACATGCGTTCACAGCCCTTTGACCTCAACGTAAAACGCACGCGAGTGGATCGTGTGCGCATCTCAGATCAACGCGGCGAAGAAGCCCACCTATTCTGCCCGTCCGGTTTCCTCGACGACTCTTGGTGGCACCGCACTTACCAGGTGTTCGGCAAAAGTTTCGCAGGTGGTCATGCTGGCTACCACGCAGCGGGAAAGAACGCCCCGGCTGGAAAGCTCATGGTCTTTGATCACGAAAACATCTACTCCTTCGCGCGCCATCCCGAGTACTACAAATGGACCACCCCCATTGAACACCATCTGTATTCTGTAAGCAGAAACTGGTCAAAAACACCCCCACCCCAGGTAGCAAAACAAAAAATCACGACGAAGAAGAATCAGAAAGAATCCATGATCAATATTCCCGTCACAAAAAGCATGGATCCCGTCGGAAAAGCACTAACCGTGGAAGCCTGGTTGAAGACCAGCGCCAGGGACGGCGTGGTGATCGCACGCGGAGGACCGGCAAACGGATATGCGCTGATTCTGGACAAGGGCAAGCCCACGTTTGTTGTACGCTCCGATGGTAATATAGCCACGACCACTGCCGATATCACCATCACCACAGAATGGGTGCACCTCGCAGCTATGCTGACAAAAGACAACAAACTGAAGATTTATGTGGATGGTTTCCTTGAAGGCGAAGGTGAGATCTACGGACCCATCTCCGCCATCCCCATGCAGGGTACAGAAATCGGTGCCGATGCTGGTGGCAGCGTGGGCAACTACCCCACCCCATCCCTGCTTGCAGGCACCATCGACGAAGTGCGAATCTACCACGGCGAACTCTCAAAAACAGAAATCAAGGCGCATGCAGCCAACCCCGGCGACGCGTCCGCACAACATGCAGAACTCGTTATGCATTTCCCATTCGACAAGGGCGACGCAACGGATGCCTCGGGCAATGGCAATCATGGAACCCTTCAATCGGTAGCCGTCGTCGAAGGAAAGCAGGGCAAAGCCATGCGCTTTGACGGCACCACCAGAACTCGCGTAAAAAGCCGAAGACGGTTCACCCCCAGGCAGCCATTCAAATTCACCTGGAGCACGGACCTGCCACTCTTTGCCAGGGCCATGGTAAAGGTGACCGACAAGGTCATCGTAGCCGGGCCACGCGACATTATTGATGAGAGAAAGGTTGGCAAACTCTACAACTCACCTGAAATGCAAATCCAGTTGGAAAAGCAAGCCGCCATGCTCTCAGGCACGGTGGGCGGTATACTCTGGATGGTTTCGGACACAGATGGAACCAAGCTATCGGAAATCCAACTGGAAACTCCGCCGGCATTCGACGGCATGGTCGCCGCCAACGGCAGCCTCTACATCACAAATGTGGATGGCTCAATCATCTGCCTGAGAAAGAAATAAATGGCTCCTCGCTACTTTGCGTGGATGAACGAAACGGAAGAAACAGAAAGCAAAGACAAAGGCTACGACTCGCCGCTCATGGAGCGGCCCTACAGAAGATACCGCTCACGGAGATAGGATGAGAAGGCATTGATAGAAAAAAGGACCGATCTCCTCTGCGAGTTGTGACATAGTCACGCTCAAGTATTAACGCACTCAAAGGTGCAACAAAAGGAGATCGATCATGGAAAACGGT
>JADHWI010000069.1 GCA_016783565.1 Kiritimatiellia bacterium | reverse complement strand
CCTCGGTGGCGCCGCGGACGAATACGATTTCGTCAGATCTTGAGGCGCCGAGGAATCGGCTGACGCTGACGCGTGCATCTTCATAGGCTTGGGTTGCCCGTGCGCCGAGCTCGTAGACGGCACGGTGCACATTTGCGTTGTCATGTTCGTAGTAATGATTGAGTGCGTCAATGACGGCACGTGGTTTCTGGGTGGTGGCCGCGTTGTCCAGGTAGGCCAAGGGCTTTCCGTGCATTTCCTGCGCCAGCGCCGGGAAGGCATCGCGTATGGCTTTGGTGTCGATGGGTGGCTTCATGTGCTCATCATTCTGCATATTGTTCTCTTAGTCGATCAGTAAGGGCACTTGTCAGTTCTGAAAATTCAAGCTCACGGAATGGCTCTCCTCCGAAGGCTGCAGTCAATATGCCACGTGCACGTGATGGACTCAACCCGCGAGATTGCAGGAAGAAGAACGCGTCCAGGTCCAATCCACCGACCGTGGCACCGTGGGAGCACTTGACGTCGTCGTTAAAGATCAGGAGTTGCGGTTTCGCATGTACCTTGGCCGTCTTGGACAGCAGGAGCGCGCGGCTGGTCTGGTAGGCCGAGGTCTTGATGGCATGCGGCAGGACGTGAATCAGGCCGCGAAAGACTCCGCGCGAGTCGCCATCCATGATGCCTTTGTACAGTTCGCTACTGGTGCAATGGGGGACGCTGTGACGGATGATGGAGTGCGTGTCGAGTAGTTGTGAGCGTGACCCCGTGTAGAGCCCGTTGAGCACACATTCGGCGTGCTCGCCTTTGAGGTCGACAAGGAATTCATTGCGTGCGATGGCTGCGCCCATGTTCAGGGCAAATGAGACATAGCGCGCGTTTGCTTCCTGGCGAACGTAGATGTTGCCAAAGGAAAAGGCTCCCGGGGCATCATCCTGGATTCGGATGTGCTCCAGGGATGCACCCTCCTCAAGGACGATCTCCGTCACGGTGTTCACAAGGTAGGGCTGATCTGTCACGCCGCAGGTGGACTCTATAAGTCGCAGGGAGGCGTTGGGCTGAACGTGTATGACGAGGCGAGGATGGACATGGGGATTGCCATCTGTGGCTGACACGCAGTGTGCGACGTGCAGTGCAGGTTGCGTTTCGCCGTCGTCCGCGACCGCGGCCGCGGTGACGCAAATAGCCTGTTCCAGAAAGGCGGTGTTGAGTGCTGCGAAGGGGTACTCATCAAGTTCTGCAACGCGGCCGGGCACTGCGCCTGGGGTGGCGGGTGTGTGGTCGTTATCGGTCAGTATCCTCATGTCAACGCAGGGGACGTCTGGATGCTTGCTGTTTGCCGCAACGTGGCCGTTCCAGGATGTTACCGTAGGTAAATCCTTGAGCACGGCTCGCCACCAGGCTCCGGTAAGTGCGTGTTGATCGCATTGTGGGCTATCGATTTTGTGCAGATATGACAAGTTGACGTTGCGTATTGGATTGATATCCGTGGTGCGCCATTCTTCCATACGGCTATTTGGAAACCCCTGCTCGCGAAAGCTCTTGAGACCCTTGGCTCGCAAGGCGGACAGGGGGGATGTCGCAGAGGTATCCAGTTGATGCGACTGTTCAATGAAACGCATTTCCAGTTCTTGCGTCATGCGGCATCTCCCTCGCTGAGTTCATCACGAATCCAGTCGTAGCCACGGGCTTCCAATTCTTGTGCCAACATGCGGTCGCCGGACTTGACGATGCGGCCATCCATGAGCACGTGCACAAAATCCGGTTCGATGTAGTTGAGGAGTCTTTGGTAGTGCGTAACGACCACGACGGCGCGGTCGTCGGCTCGGAAGTGATTGACGCCGCTGGCGACAATCTTGAGGGCGTCGATATCGAGTCCGGAATCGGTTTCGTCCAGAATGGCTAGAGCGGGATTGAGGACGAGGAGTTGAAGAATCTCGTTCCGTTTTTTCTCGCCGCCTGAGAAGCCCTCGTTGACCGGTCGTTTCAGCAGGGCATTGTCGATGCCGACGATGCGGATATTCTCTTCGAGAATGGTTCGGAACTCGACGGCATCGACGGGTTCTTCGCCGTTGTGTTCGCGTAGGGCATTTAACGCGTTCTTTAGAAAATAAGCGTTGGTTACACCGGGTATTTCAACGGGATGCTGGAAGGCAAGGAAGAGTCCTTCGCGTGCCCGGAGGTGCGGTTCTTTGTCCAGAAGGTTCTCGCCTTTGTAGGTGGCTGTGCCGCTGGTGACGGTATAGGCGGGGTGACCGGCCAGGACATTTGCGAGTGTGCTCTTTCCTGAGCCATTGGGGCCCATGATAGCGTGAACGTCGCCTTCATTAACGGATAGGTTGACACCCTTGAGGATGTCGTTGCCGGCGACACTGGCTTTGAGGTCTGTGATGGTTAGCATTTTTTTGTCCTGTTTTGCTCGCTCTGCTCGCCGCGTTCCACGCGCATACAAAGCGTTGATTTCATCCCCGCACTCCAAATGAGTTGCTTCCGGGGAGCGTCTTTCCTTCGCGTTGCTCAGGTTAAGAGGCCACTACATTCGTTGCTTCTACGATTAACGAATAACTCTTTCTACGATTAACTCTCTTTCCTGGTTAACTCTCCATTATCCAATGCTGCCTTCGAGGCTAATTGCGAGGAGCTTGCGGGCCTCGACTGCGAACTCCATGGGTAGTTCCATGAGGACTTCGCGGCAGAAGCCGTTTACAATCATTGAGACGGCATCCTCAGGATTGATGCCGCGTTGTTGCAGAAAGAACAGTTGGTCGTCGTTGACCTTGGATGTGGTGGCTTCGTGCTCCACGGTGGTGTCGGGGTTTTGGACATCGATATAGGGAAAGGTGTGTGCAGCGGCCTGATCGCCAAGAAGTAGTGAATCGCACTGCGAGTGGTTGCGGCTGCTATTGCAGGCCGGCCCCATGCGGACGAGCCCGCGGTAGGAGTTGGCGCTGTGTCCTGCGGAGATGCCCTTTGATACGATGGTGCTGCGGGTATTCTTGCCGAGATGTGTCATCTTGCTTCCGGTATCGGCTTGTTGGTAGTTGTTGGTGACGGCGATGGAGTAGAACTCACCTACGGAGTGGTCACCTTTGAGTATGCAACTCGGGTATTTCCAGGTGATGGCCGACCCGGTTTCGACCTGCGTCCAGGAAATGTGTGAGTGATCGCCGTCGCAGCGTCCGCGCTTGGTGACGAAGTTGTATATGCCGCCTTTGCCGTTCTCGTCTCCCGGGTACCAGTTCTGCACCGTGGAGTATTTGATGGTGGCTTTCTCGTGGGCGAAGAGTTCGACGACGGCGGCGTGGAGCTGATTTTCGTCTCGTTGGGGGGCTGTGCAACCCTCGAGGTAGCTGACGGTGGCCCCTTCATCAGCAATAAGCAGGGTGCGTTCGAATTGACCGGTGTTCTTTGCGTTGATGCGGAAGTAAGTGGATAGCTCCATGGGGCATCGCACGCCTTTGGGGACATAGCAGAATGATCCGTCAGTGAAGACGGCCGAGTTCAGTACGGCAAAGAAATTGTCAGTGGGAGGCACGACGCGCCCGAGGTATTTTCGCACCAGGTCGGGATGTTCTTGTACGGCCTCGGAAAAGCTGCAGAAGATGACGCCATATTTGGCTAGGGTGTCCTTGAAGGTGGTGGCGACGGAAACGCTGTCGAACACGGCGTCAACGGCCACGCCTGCGAGCATCTTCTGTTCATCCAGGGGGATGCCAAGCTTTTCGTAGGTTTCCAGAAGCTTGGGGTCTACTTCATCCAGGCTTTCCAGCAGCTTTTTCTTACGCGGGGCGGCGTAGTAGATGATGCTGTTATAGTCGATAGGGGGATGATGCACTGTGGCCCATGAGGGTTCCTTTATTGTCAACCAGTGGCGATATGCCTTGAGGCGCCATTCAAGAAGCCAGTCCGGTTCGTTCTTTCTTTTGGAGATAAGGCGGATGACATCCTCGTTGAGTCCCGGGGGTGCCATATCCTGCTCAATGTCTGTGGAAAAGCCCCATCGATACTCGTTCTGTATCGCGGATTCGGCGTCCATCGTTTCGGTTTTCGGTTCGTCGGCCATGCTTTTGCTCCGTTGATTTACGGTTGCGTCACGATGTTCTTTCGTGTGGGTTCCGTTTCAACCGAGACAATCCTAGGGTTTAAATAGGACTAAATCAATCCTATTTAAAAGTTTTTTTAGGATGAACGGTAAGAATCTTGGGAACCCGCCGTATTTTGGGAGGCAAAGAGTGATTTAGATCGACAGAATGACGCTGATACCGCAGGATTTAATGATGTTTCGAAAAACACTTATAGGGCACGTTATCAAGGGTGCCAAGACATTGCGAAAAGGGAAAATGAGGCCAGCAGCTCCTGAAATCAAGATACGTGACGAGCACACGGTTTCGCGCAAAGATATTGATTCTGATGCGTTGAAGGTGCTGTATCGTTTGTCGCGTCACGGGTACATTGCCTACCTGGTGGGAGGCGGGGTGCGTGATTTGCTTTTGGGGCGTCGACCGAAGGATTTCGACGTTTCCACTGATGCGCACCCGAGGGCCATCAAGAAACTCTTTCGGAATTGTTTTCTGATCGGACGGCGCTTTCGTCTGGCGCATATTCGCTTTGGCCAGAAGGTGATTGAGACCAGCACGTTCCGTGCTGAGCCGGTGCCGATGGATCCTGGGGAGGATTTATATGAGGATCGGAACAACACCTTTGGCACTCCGGATCAGGATGCACATCGTCGGGATTTCACGGTTAACGGGTTGTTTTATGACATCAAAACCTTTCATGTGATCGACTTTGTGGGCGGTTTGGCTGATCTCGATGCGCGGAGGATACGTTCGATTGGCGACCCCCGAATTCGTTTTCGTGAAGATCCTGTACGCATGTTGCGGGCAGTGCGCTTTGCTTCTCGTCTGGACTTCACCATAGAGAAGGGGACCTATGCAGCGATTCGTGAGCTGCATTCGGAGATTAGAAAAGCCGCACCTCCGCGAATGCTTGAAGACATTGGTAAGCTGTTTGGTTTTGGTGCTTCAGAGGCTGCGTTTCGTCTTTTGCTGAAGACCGGCATGTTTGCTGACATGTTTCCTGAATTGGTGGAGTTGATGGATGACAAGCGTAACGACGTGGAGGAGATGTGGGCGTGCCTGGCTGCCTTGGATAAGCGCTTGAAAAAAGAAGTGGATGGCCCGCTTGCGATTAAGCTGGTCATGCTGTTGTATGCGCCTTTTCAGTGGGTGCAGGCCAAACGTCGCGCCGTGGGGCGTCCCGTTGACCAAACAGAGATTGCAGAATCGCTCATTGGGCCGTTGGCCGTGCGTTTTAATGTGCCCAAGCGTGTGGTGCATGACGTCGTGCATATGTTGATGTGCCAGCACCGTCTGGATGAACCGCGCCGGCGATTCTCCAAGCGTCGCTTTGTGATGCAGCCGTCTTTTGCCGGAGCGTTTCTGGCGTATCAGATGGCAAGTGAATGCGGGATGATCAAGTCGCCGCAAATTGACTTCTGGCTGGAGCGATGTCAGGAGAACGAGATAAGCCCGCCGAAATCGCTTGAGGGTTTGGTTCCTTCTGCAGCACGTGCTCCACGAGGGCGGGTGAAGGGGCGATCACAAGGGCATCCGCGACGCAGATCGCGCGGTGGGCGGGGACGCAGGGGGAGAAGGACGCCGAATGCCGAAGCGCCCAAGCACGACTGATGTTGCCTTGTGTCCTGACTGGGTGACAGAACTGCAACGTAATCCGGATGCTCTGCCTGCGGTGGTGTATTCGGCGTTGCGACTTGTGTTGCCTGCTGCAATGGGTGATGCGTTGTGGGAGACGGTTGCGGAGATTGTATCTCGTAAGGTGTCTGAGGAAACGGGGCATGCTGCGGGGCGGGCATGGATGCAAGACCTGATTGAATTGTTTCGAGCCGAGAATTTGCCGCGTCCAGACATGCGTATTCCTGATCCTGTTATGCCGGAGATGGTGCCGGCGTCGCGTGTGGGTGATATTCTTGGGGCATCGGGTTCCGTGGCTGAAACGCTGGGGCAATATGAACATCGTCCTGAGCAGCTTGCGATGGCGGGTCGGGTTATGGACGCTTTCAATGCGGGGCGTCACCTGATGGTGGAAGGTGGCACGGGGATCGGCAAGAGTCTTGCTTATCTTGTGCCGGCTGTGCTGTGGGCGGCGGAGAATGCAGCACCGGTCGTGGTCAGTACAAATACCAAAAATCTGCAGCGCCAGTTGTATGATAAGGATTTGCCGCTATTGTCCCGTTCTATGCGGGTTGATTTTTCGTCTGCCTTGATCAAGGGGCGACTGAATTATCTTTGTCTGCGTAAGTTTCTTGCTGCGTTGGAGAACGCGGAGTCGGAATTCTCTGTGGCGGAACGTCGATCGCTGGCGGGTGTGTTGATATGGGTTGTGGGGAGTGACTCGGGTGATTTGTCTGAGTGTCCGGGGTGGAGCGGTGTCCGTATGCGTGCATTGGGTCCTGGGGTGACGGCGACGGGCGATGAATGTATGGGGCGTGGGTGTCGTTTTGCGCGTCGGTGTTTTCTGCTTCGGGCGCGTGCCCGTGCATTGCAGGCGGATCTTGTGGTGGCTAATCATTCGTTGGTATTTGCTGAGATGGGGATGGAGAGTCCGGCGTTGCCGGCCCATTCGCGCATTATTTTTGATGAAGCCCACAACCTTGAGGAAGCGGCGACAAAGCATTTTTCTGTTGAGCTATCCCTGGTTCGATGTCGCTTTGAATTTGGTCGGCTCTGGCGTCGATCGGCTACGAAGGATGGGGTGGGGGTGATCCCGGCGTTGTTGAGACAGATTCGAAGCGGGGCGTTGTCGGGTGATAAAGCGTTGACCGGGCGTCTGATGGAGTTGTGCTTGGGGGTCGTGGATACGGTGCGGCGGGCGGAGACCGTGGTGCCGGCGTTGTTTGAGGCGCTTACGGCACTGATGGGGGAGCGAGCGGAGTCACGACGGTTGTTTGCAGACAATCGTGAAGGAGCGGTCTGGGCAGAGTTGGACCGATCGCATGCTGCAAGCACTGAAGCTATTGAAAAAGTTGAAAAGCGCATTGAAGAGCTGGTTGATGCGCTGCGGACATGCGGTGATGATGAGTTGCCGTTGCATAGTGAAGCGGTCAACGATCTGAGTGCGCAATTATCGCGTTTGAAAGAGCTTAGATTGGATGCGGAATTCGTATTGCGTGCAGACGATGAGGATTTTGTGTTTTGGGTTGAGCCTGCATTTCAGAACCAGGGTGGTGCCAGGGCGTGGGGAGCACCGGTACATATTGGTGACAGACTGGCTACGGATTTATATGAGCAAAAACAAAGTATTGTATTTGTATCGGCGACCCTGTCGGTGGATGGCTCTTTCGGGTATTTGAAGAAGCGTGTGGGGCTTGATCGTTATGCAAGTGACCGATTGCAGGAATTTAATGCCGGCACGCCCTTTGACTACATGAATCAATCGATGGTGTTGGTGCCCACCTTTCTTCCTGATCCTACAGGAGGGGTTGAGGCGTATACGGAGCAGCTATCGACTATGCTTTCGGAGTTGTTCCGTCGTACGCGGGGACGTGCGTTGACCTTGTTTACCAGTTATGAAATGTTGCGCCAGACAACGACGGCAGTACGAGAGGCGCTGGGGGAGACGGGGATTACGGTTTGGGCGCAGGGGGAGGACGAGTCGCGGGAGACGCTTACGGATCGATTCACGGAGGATGTGGAGTCTGTGTTGATGGGAACGCATTCCTTCTGGGAGGGTGTGGATGCAATGGGTGAAACGTTATCCTGTCTCGTGGTGGCGCGTTTGCCTTTTTCTGTTTATACCGATCCGGTTGTGGCGGCGCGCTCGGAGTGGGTTGAGAAGCAGGGCGGCAGTGCGTTTCGTGATTATTCATTGCCATCGGCGGTGATTCGTTTTCGGCAAGGTTTCGGTCGGTTGATTCGGCATCGGCAGGATCGTGGTGTGGTGATTGTGTCTGACAAGCGTATGGTGACCAAGGGGTATGGTCGTAAATTTCAGCGAAGCATTCCTGCGCGTACGGTTGCTGTGGATGATTGTGATGCGCTTTTTGATGCGGTGGAGGCGTTTTTGGGTTAGGGAATGGGGGAGTGGGGCATTTTGGATTGCGGATTGAGGGGAGCGTCTTTCCCTTCGCGTTGCTCGGGTTAAGACGCCGTTACATGAGCGTCTTTCCCTTCGCGTTGCTCGGGTTAAGACGCCGCTACATGAGCGTCTTTCCCTTCGCGTTGCTCGGGTTAAGACGCCGCTACATGAGCGTCTTTCCCTTCGCGTTGCTCGGGTTAAGA
>JADHWI010000068.1 GCA_016783565.1 Kiritimatiellia bacterium | reverse complement strand
TGCTTCTCACGACCGAGTGCATGATCACCGATCTTCCTTCCGAAAAGGCTCCGATGCCTGCTCCTGGTGGGGACATGGGTGGCATGGGCGGCATGGGTGGCATGGGCGGTATGATGTAGCCTCATGACATGCCCCTATTAGGGGTTGACTTGATTGAGCGGGGCGCATATGATGCGTCCCGCTTATTTTTTGGAGGAAAATCGATTGAATATTTCGCTACTTGATTCAGCAAAGGAACGCATTCCCTGTGTTCCCGTCCTTATTAATGTAATATCTCAGCGGGTACGCCAGCTTAATTCCGGTTTTCGGCCTTATGTAAAGCCGAAGAGTGTGAATGAGGAGACAGTGGATATTGCGTTGAGGGAGATCGCGGAAGGCAAATTGGTGGCGGAAATTGAATTTACCGCCATGGATGCCAGCTAACGCATCCTGTTTGCCCGCTGTTTCTCACGTTGTGTGCAATGCCAGGGGTGTTTTATGCCCACGTCTAATCCGAGAAAACGTCTTGTGTCCAATCGGCGGGCTCTACATGACTATACGGTCATTGAGCACCTGGAAGCGGGGTTGGAGCTGCGGGGGACGGAAGTGAAGTCTCTGCGGGACGGGAACGGCAGCCTGGTGGGTGCGTATTGCGGTATCGAGAAAGGTGAGGCCTTTCTGTTCGGGATGGACATCCCTCCTTATGATTGTGGCAACCGCTTCAACCATGACCCGAAACGAAAACGTCGACTGCTTCTTCACAGGCGTGAAATTGATCGCCTCACCGGCCAAACCGAGCAGAAAGGATTGGCGTTGATTCCATTGTCGCTTTATATCAAGCGGGGGCATATGAAATTGGATGTGGGTGTTTGTCGTGGCAAACGCCAGGCCGACAAGCGAGAAACGTTGCGCCAACGTACTTCGGAAAGAGAGGCGCAGCGCGAAATGTCACGGTATCGGTAGTGATGTCGTGCGGTGGTCGGAATGATTGCTGGTTGAAAAGGTCTTGAACAGGCCTTGTCACCGTGGGATGATTTCAACTTATATAAAGGGAAACGTATTTAAGCGTGTTTGTTTGAATCGAGTGATAACGTGAAAGAGGTGTCTGAGTGAACGGTTTTGCATTTTTCACAGGTGGTGCGCCGGGAATTGGCGAAATTCTTATTATTTTGTTTGTGGTGCTGTTGTTGTTTGGAGCCAAGAAGCTTCCAGAGCTGTCGCGTTCATTGGGTAAAAGCCTTAGTGAGTTCAAGAAAGGGCGTGAGGAAGGCGAGAAGCTTGAGGCGGGGTCGAAAGACGACGAAAAGCCCGCTGTTAAAGCTGAGGCGACTCCTGAAGAAAAGACCGATTGATAAATCAGTTCTCAGTCGGTGCGTTGGTTTCTCCCAACGCTTTCGTAACATTGTTGGTCTCGACTGGCGTCTCAATGGGGGTCGGCTCCGCAGTGATGGCGGGTATATCTACGACCTCTGTAGGGGCGTCTCCTGCTTCGCTACCCGGAAATGACCATGGTGCAGCGGGTGTCGTTGCAGGAACAATTCCTTTTTCCATGCGTGTGATCTGGCGTAGTGTCTGTTCTGCGCGCATGCTCCATTCACTGTTCGGCTTGTCGGCCATTAGATCTTCACAAACCACACGTGCGTCATCATAGCGTTTCTGGTGTGCGAGGCAGCGTGCTTTCCCCAGTACGGCTTCGGGTTGCAGGAAGTGGTCTGCCTGAGCCGAGAGAAACGCTTCGAACCCGGAAAGAGCATTTTCGATCTGTCCGGATGCTTCCAGTGCGTGACTTTTTCCAACTGCAGCGACAGGCGCAAACGTGTGGTCTGCATGCGTTGAAAGAATGGCTTCGTACGTATCAATGGCCTGGTTATAGCGGCCTTCATTATACTGTGAGGATGCGAGCCTGAGTTGTGCAAGCGGGGCAACCTGTGTGTTGGGGTAGCGTTCTACCCATGACTGCAGATCTGCCGTGGCTCGTGTGCGAAAGAGCTCGGCCAGTGCTTCCTGCTCGTTGGCTTGTTTGCGGTGGCGGATAACACGTACTCCCAAGGTGATGACCAGTACGACAATCAAACCGGCCATAATGGGTCGGCCGTACCGATTAACCAGTGCCATCAATTCGTCGAGTTCACCTGCCTGCTCTTTTGCATTGGCGGCTGGTTCTGCTGCGCCCTCAATATGGGGTGCTTCAGGTGCTTCTGTGGGCGTTACATCCGTCGTCTCTTCTGTCATGTCGTTATTCCTTCCAAATCAACAAAAAACAAGTGGGCATTGTGGAGGTTAGGAGCGGGGAAAAGCAAGGCTATTTTGGGTTGATGATTGGTGATTGATGATTGATGATGAGTAAATGCTGAATGACAGAGTACAGGGTGATGTGGTGCGGGGCAGGTTGGCACCCAGTCCGACGGGTGCTTTGCATCTTGGAAATGCGCGTAGCTTTCTTTTGGCTTGGTTGTCGGTCAGGTCGCGAGGCGGAACCCTCGTTCTGCGCGTGGAGGATCTGGATCATCCCAAGGTGAAAGCCTGGGCGATGGATCAGGCTTTGGATGATTTACGGTGGCTTGGTCTGGATTGGGATGAGGGACCGGATGTGGGTGGTTCGCATGGTCCCTACCTCCAGGGCAAGCGGATGGTGCGCTATCGGCAGGCTCTGGATCGCTTGATTGAGAAGGACGCTGTGTATCCCTGCATTTGTTCACGCAAGGATGTGGAAAATGCGCAGAGTGCTCCGCATGCGGATGATGAAGGCCTGAAATATCCGGGATTCTGTCGCGAATCAGGCTTGTCGTACGAAGAAGCGGCGGGGCGACTGGAGGCACCCCGGGTGCCGGCGTGGCGTTTTCGCACGCACGCAGGCGAGGTGACTGAGTACAAAGATGGTTTTCATGGGATACAGCGAGTGTGTGTGCAGGAACAGGATGGGGACTTCGTGGTGGCGCGACATCGGGAAGGGGCCGGCTACATGCTGGCCGTGGTGGTCGACGATGCAGCCATGCAAGTTAACGAGGTGCTCCGAGGCGATGACTTGCTGCCGGCGACGCATCGGCAGATCTTGCTGTATCGCGCGCTGGGGTTGACGCCGCCGGCGTTCACGCATGTTCCGTTGGTGGTGGGTGAGAACGGGTGGCGGCTTGCCAAACGGCACGGTGATACACGCCTTTCCATGCTGCGGGAGAAAGGGGTTGATCCTCGCAAGGTGCTTGGGTTGCTGGCCTGGTGGTGCGGTTGGGTTCCGTACGGCACAGAGATTTCCGCACAGGAGCTTGTTCCGCGTTATGATTTATCCGCCGTTCCGAAGGAACCTGTAGTCTTAACGCAGGACGTGAAGATTTATCTGGGAATCGCTTAGGTTGACTACAGGTAGGGATAGCAGTCCATGCTGACCGAGTGGGCACCTGAGAGTTGCCTTCACTAAGGATAGAGCTTCAGGATTGCGGGTGTGATGTGCGTCATGGTCTGGACGTTGGCGCGTAATGCTTTGGCATTCGGGCCCACGACACAGAAGGGAACGGGGTTGTGCGTATGGCGTCGTGTGGAGAGATCTTCAATGTTGCCGTGGTCACTTGTGATGATCAGGCGCAGTCTCTCGCGATCCATATTCTTCAGCAATGCGCCGATAAATGCATCCAGTCGTTTAAGTACTTCTGTGGCTTTCTGCATGTCGCCAGTATGTCCGGCGCGGTCTGTTTGGAAATACTCGAACAATGTGAAGTGATGTTCGTCTGCAATGGTCAGTAAGTGTTCTGCAGCTTCCTGGGGGGTAACCAGTGGGCCAGTGTAACCGCGCGCGCCCAGGGCTTCCCGTGTCAGGTCCTGGTAGACGGCCTGGTTGCGCTCAAGCATGGAGCGGTTGCGTACGCTGCCCAGGGCGCTGAGCGTGGCCACTGTTGTGACTGAACGTAAACGCAGTCGCCGCGCTTCGTCTTCGTTTTCAAGGAAATAGCCATTTGCAAAGGTTGCGAGGTAGCCGCGGGAGATGAATTTCAAAAAAATGTTGTGTTTGACAATAATCCGGCACAGTCCCGGGCCGGGAAAGCCTTCGATGTGTCGTTTCATAATATGCGCGGCATTTACTCCGGTCAGGAGCGCGGTTTGCCCCGTGGCGCTCTGTGGCAGGCCGGGTACCCCCAGGTGTGCATCGACTGCACAGGAGTGAGCGGTCATGCATTCGAGTAAATGGGGGCAGGTCGCGGAAGACAGTGGGCATTCATTTGTTTCGGATGAAGCGATGCCAAGTCCATCGATAAATACCATCAGTGTGCGTGGTCTTGGTTGCATGATTGCCCAGAGGGGTTATGTTTCTGTTCTTATTTGACCAGTTTAAGTATGTCTCGAAACGCAGGGTGTTCGGCGGTTTGCATGAGTTCAAAGACAGCGGTTTCTACGCTGGTTTGAGATGCACCGACTTTTTGGATGCGCTCCAGTCCTATTTGAAGATTCTGAGGCGTGCGGGATGAAACCGCATCAGCGACGACTTCGACATGCCATCCATTGGCATAAAGGTCGGCAGCGGTTTGATACACACAGACATGGGCCTCAATTCCGGCCAAGAGGGCGCGTTTTCGGTTCAAACTTCGCACGCGTGTTTCGAAGACGTGCGTTTTCCAACAACTGAACGATGATTTTTCGATGGGCGTTTCCGTCGTAAGGAATTCCTGTAGTTCCGGTAGGGTGGGGCCCATTTTTGACGGGATCTGTTCGGTCCAGATTACGGGGATTTCCAAGCGCATGGCGCACGCCAGAAGTTGACGGCAGTTGTCAATGAGTTGTTCGCGTTTATGCATCACCGTGCTGAGTTTTTCCTGCACGTCGATCAAGACGAGAAATGTGTCATCTAACCTCAACATATCAAGGCCCTCCTTATTTGTGTCACGACGGCTTACGTCTTTACTATGCGATACGTTGTTGCAAGACACAATCCGGAAAGACGTGATTTTGAATGGGCCTTGACCGCGGCTTGACCGCGTCTGGTGCGATATGCCAGAGTGAATTCATGATGCAACGCGACAGAGTTACTTTCTTGAGTCGTCTGGTATTTCTCGTGGCCGCAGTGGTTGTGTGTCTGTATGTGGGGATTTGTCCACTTTCCGCGCAACAGACGAATGTTGCCGCGGTGGAAGACGTTGAGAACGTTCCGTCGACACGAGTGGATTTCTTTTTTGAGCAGGGGTGCGCGGATTGTGCTCGCGTACGCCGGGAGGTGTTGCCTTCCTTGCAAGCCTCTTTCGATGGTTTCTATCGTTTGTATGAATGGGATGTGGGGCAGCCTGAGAACCACCGTAAGCTGTTGGCGCTGCTATCCCGCACGGAAGCATCGTTGAATGACAATGCCACGGTTTATATGTTTGTCGATGGGGACCGGTCTCTTGTGGGGGTTGATGCCATTGCTGCGGATCTATTGAATGTTGTAGAGGAGCAGTTGATGGCGAAGATGTCGATGGACCATCCTTCGTTGCCTGCGATAACGGATGTGGCTCCGATTGAAGAGGAGGCTGTTGTTCGGCTGTCTGAAGAGTTTACGCTTCTGGGTGTAGGGCTTGCGGGTTTGATAGATGGGATTAATCCTTGTGCGATTGCTACGCTGGTGTTTCTGGTGAGTGTGCTTTCGATGTCGAATATCGCCGGAGGAAACTTGTTGTTGATTGGTGGCGTGTTTTGCCTGGGTTCTTTTTTGACCTATTTTCTATTGGGTTTGGGACTGCTGCGGGTTTTGCATGAAGTAACGGCATTTCGGTTTGTTCAGAGTGCATTTGATTGGGTTCTTGTAGTGGTGCTTCTGCTGCTTGCGGGATATTCGTTTCTGGATGCTTTTCGTTTTAGGCGTTCGCATCAGGCTTCGGATGTGTCCCTGCAGCTTCCGGCTTCAGTGAAGAATCGGGTGCATCGTTTGCTGCGACTTGGATTGGGTAAGCATGGCACGGTTCTCTCGGCCTTTCTGGTTGCGGTGGCTGTAACGGCGCTGGAAAGCGTCTGTACCGGGCAGGTCTACCTGCCGACGCTTGCTTTTATCGTGCGCAGTGGTGCCAATGTTGGGCGTGGCATGGGCTTGCTGGCAGTGTATAACTTGATGTTCATTGTTCCATTGCTGGTGGTATTGAGCTTGTCTTACCATGGGTTGCGCTTACAGCGCTTGATGGCTTGGAGTGCAAAAGAAGTCTTTTTTGGAAAGTTATTGATGGGCCTGTTTTTTGTGGCAATGGCCGCGTTGATTGTGATGCTGTAGCGGGAGAGTGGTGTTGAGATGACAAATGATCGACCGGATTGGGATACATACTTTATGGATATTGCGCATGTCGTGAAACGCCGCGGCAATTGTTGTCGGCGCAAGGTGGCTGCGGTGGTGGTGGCGGATCGGCGCATTGTATCGACGGGGTATAACGGGACGCCGCGCGGTGTGCGCAATTGTTGTGATGGGGGGTGTGAGCGCTGTAGCAGTGATGCGCCATCGGGTTCGGGATTGAGCGAATGCATCTGCTGTCACGCCGAAGAGAATGCGATTACGCAAGCTGCATACCATGGGACATGTGTGAAAGGTTCGTCAATTTACTGCACCCTGAGCCCTTGTCTGACCTGTGCGAAAATGATTGTAAATGCAGGGATTTCTGAAGTGATTTATGATGAGGAATATGAGTTTTCTCGTCAAACCCAGGCGTTGCTGAAGGAAGCGGGCGTCATATGTCGCCAGTTTACCTCAACGAATGATGGCATTTGATATACTTCCAAGGGTTGACAAGTCCCCCTGACTTAGGCTTTATTCTCCACCCGAATTCTACGCACAAAAATGACGCTTAAACACAAGGATAGGTACCTGATGAGCAAAAAGACACGTAAGTTCAAAACAGAAGTCCAGCAGTTGTTGGATTTGGTTATTCACTCCCTTTACTCGAAGAAGGAGATCTTTCTTCGTGAATTGATTTCCAATGCTTCCGATGCCATTGATCGGTTGCGGTTTGAGGGCCTGACGGACAAGAGTCTGCTTGAAGGGGATGAGAATTGGAAAATCAAGATTGCGGTGGATGCTGATGCGCGGACACTGACGATATCGGACAATGGCATTGGAATGACCTCGGAGGAGTTGGATCGCAATCTTGGGACTATTGCCAACTCAGGCACGCGCAATTTCCTTGAAGCGCTGAAGGAAGGCAAAACCGCGGCTGACCTTGAGATGATCGGGCAATTTGGTGTGGGTTTCTATGCCTCGTTTATGGTGGCAGACAGCGTCACGGTGGTGACTCGGCATGCCGGTAGTGGTGCGCAAGCCATGCGTTGGATGTCGAAAGGCGATGGCTCGTATTCCGTGCAGGAAGTAGAGCGTGAGCAGCGCGGCACGGATGTGACCTTGCATTTGCGAGAGGATATGGCTGATCTCCTGTCCGAATGGCGTATTCGAGAAGTGGTGAAGCAGTACTCTGACTACATTGCTTACCCGGTGACCATGGACGTAGAGCGTGAAGAGAAGGGCGAGGAAGGGGAAGAGCCGACGAAAACCATCACGGAAGAAACGCTCAACTCCATGAAGGCTATCTGGAAGAAGGCCAAGGCAGATGTTACGGAAGAGGAATACAAAGAATTCTATCATCATGTAAGTCATGATTTTGGTGAACCGCTTCGTGTGGTGCATTATGCAGCGGAAGGAGCAACGGAGTTTAAGGCGCTCATGTTCATTCCTGAAAAGGCGCCGTTCGACATGTATTTTCGTGAGCATCAGAAGGGCATCCAGCTTTATGTTCGCAACGTCTTTATTACGGATGAGTGCAAAGAACTGTTGCCGGACTACCTGCGATTCGTGTGTGGTGTGGTGGACTCGAGCGATTTGCCGCTGAATGTATCGCGCGAGATGCTGCAGGATGCCGCTGTTATCCGCCGTATCAGTAAGAGTCTGGTCTCCAAGTTGCTGAGTGAGCTCAAGGACATGCAGGAAAAAGACGCTGAAGCGTACCGCACGTTTTACGCGCAATTTGGACGTGTATTCAAAGAAGGTGTGCACCAGGACTTTGAGAATCATGACAAGCTTAAGGAATTGGTTTTGTTTCGCTCGACCAAGAGCGAGGAAGTGCCCCTTTCGTTGCACGACTATGTTGAGCGTATGCCTTCCAGTCAGAAGGAGATTTATTTTATCACAGCGGATAGCCAGGCGGCGGCTGCGTCATCTCCGCATCTTGAAGCGTTCAAGGCGCGGGATTATGAAGTGCTGTTCATGGTGGATCCCATTGATGAGTGGGTCGTGCAGCGTCTTACGGAGTATGATGGCAAGAAGCTGAAAGCCGTGGATCGTGGTGATGTTGAACTGGACGATGACGAGACGA
>JADHWI010000030.1 GCA_016783565.1 Kiritimatiellia bacterium | reverse complement strand
ACGTCAAACGGGTACGCAACATTGCTATAGATCGGTTGCCCATGCCCCTGCATTTCCCAGCAGGAAGGCACCGTGATGTCATCCCATGCGCTGACGTCGACCGAAGACTTATAAAAGTCCATAGGGCGCTTGTCCGGAGTAAACACATAATTGAATTTCCAGGTACCGTTAAGGTCGAGTTGATACTCTGATTGACCTCGATCAATCGCCTTCTCCACAGTTCCATACGGGATCAACGTAGCCCGAGCAGGCTCCTTGTTGATCCCGATCACCGCCTGGTTCTCCCAATCCGGCTGGGCCGCAATTCCGAGACTCACACCTACCATAAACACAACAAAAATACTTATTCGCATCACACCATTCATTCTGACACTCCAATACTCAATCGCGCCTCCGGCAAGACAAAATACAAACAGTTGTCACACGCAGGTGAAGCGCACACGCATACTCTACAAAAAGAAGATCGGTGTTACAGAACCGACTATCCTCGAAACGATGAAAGATAGTCAATGGTGCTGATTTCGTCCATAGGTAAAACCGGAATAGGCATACGCAAAACAAGAACAAGAAGAGTGAAAAGGCTCGCTAGCGTCAATAATCTTCCAAGCTACGTTTCTTTTCCACGTCAATCACACCCTGATCGTTTCCTATCTTCCGATCCCCATCTCCAGGGCCTCGACCTCAAGCTGACCGGTCTTGACCGGAAGCCATAGACTGAGTTTCGGCATGTAGGTTGTGGCCAGAAGCGCAAAGATCATAGCCAGAAAGAATGGCAACAATGTCTTGGTGACCCTGGCGATTGTGGTATGGCCCACCCCGCAACCAACAAAAAGACAGGTGCCAACCGGCGGCGTACACAGACCGATGCAAAGATTCACGATAAGGATCATTCCGAAATGCACCTCGTGCATACCCATTTCCACCACAATCGGCAGAAAGATGGGGGTAAAGATAAGCACCGCCGGCGTCATATCCATGAAGGTACCGACGAACAGCAGCAGGATGTTGATGCACAGCAGGATAACGAACGGGTTCTCGGAAACACCCATCAGGGCTGCACTTACGGATTGCGGGATGTTGGCCATCGTCATGATCCAACTCATTCCGGAACTGGCGCCGATGAGAATCATGACGATCGCAGTAGTCGTTCCGGTCTGCAACAGAATCTCCGGCAGATCCTTGATTTTCACCTCGCGATAGACCCCGACCGTTAGAATAAACGCATAAACCACGGCCACAGCCGCGGCCTCGGTAGCCGTAAAAATTCCGCTCAGGATACCACCGATAACAATGACGATGAGAGCAAGGCTGGCCAGAGCATGCCAGAAAGAAAGGCCAACCTCCTTCAGAGTCGAACGTGGCTCGCGGGGATAGTCTTTGCGCAATGCGAACCAACCGCAGACAATCATGATCGCCAGGCCGGTAACAATACCTGGAAGCACCCCGGCCATGAACATCGCAGCAATGGAAACAGACCCAGCCGCTACCGAGTAGACGATCATGACATTACTAGGCGGAATCATTAGCCCCGTAGTAGCCGCCGTAGTCGTAACCGCCACGTTGAACTCCTTGTCATATCCCTTGCGGTTCATCTCAGGGATCATAAACCCGCCCACCGAGGAGACGGCGGCCGTGGCTGAACCGGAGATGGAACCAAAAAGCATGCAGGTGAGCGTATTGACAAAAGCCAGGCCACCGGGCAAAAACCCGACCACCGTGCCTGCAAAATCAATCAGGCGACGGGCCATACCCCCTTTACCCATCAACTGTCCCGAAAGGATGAAGAACGGAATGGCAAGCAAGGCGAAACTATTCACACCTCCCACCATCTTACCCGCCATGACCACCGACGGATCATATCCTGCAGCAAGAACCGCAAACGCCGAAGACATCGCAATGGCCACCGCGATAGGCACATTCATGACAAGAAGCAGAACAAACACGATGACAAGAACAAGAGCGATCGTACCCATTATTCCGTCACCTCCGCTTCTGGTTCATGCAGTTTGTCAGCCGAGGTGAGAACGTCCATGATCAGATTTTCGATAGTGTAAATTATCATGAAGACACCCGCAATCGGCAGGGCCAGATAGACATGTCCCATCTTCCAGCCCAGGGCCGGTGTCATCTGCTCAAGTTGCAGTGCCTCAGTAACCACGCGACCGCCCCCATAGAGAAACACGGTACCGGCAAAGAGCAGGACCACGAGGTGTCCGATCACCGTCATGAGCTTTCGTGCTTCGGGATGCAACTTGCCGACAAAGTAATCCACTCCGAGGTGCCCGCGTGTACCGAACGCAACCGCCCCCCCAAGCAACGAAACCCATACCAGGAGAAAACGCGCGAGCTCTTCCGTCCACTTGGCCTGCTCGCCCATGACATAGCGGGTAAATACCCCCCAGATCACATCCAAAACAAGCAGCGCGACAATGACCATAAGTCCAACGTTCAGGACGGCGGTCATTCCATTACGAGCTTTCTTAAGAAGCGCAAGCATCATCGAATGTCCTTGATCTTCCGAATCAGCGCCTGAAGCTTCGGGTCGTCCACCTTCTCGTGCATCGGCAGTACCTTCTCAGCAAAAGCAGCCGTATCGACCTGATAAACCGTGACGCCCTCTTTTTTTGCCGCTTCAAGCGCTTCCAGGGTTTGCTCCTTCCATAGCGTGCGTTGAAACGCACACGACTCATCAGCCGCCTGCTGCACCCAAGCCTGCACCTGCGGCTCCAGCCCTTCCCACACTTTCGAGCTCATCAACAACAGATCAGGAACCCGCGTATGTCCATCGAGGGTAAAATGCTTGGCAATTTCGTAATGCTTATTGCTGTAGAAGCTTGGTGGATTGTTCTCGGCCCCGTCCACAGTGCCCTGAGCAAGAGCTGTATACAGTTCGCCCCACGCTATCGGCGTGGGTGCCCCGCCCATAGCGCTCACCATGTCCATCGCGGTCTTACTGTTCTGCGTGCGGATTTTTACCCCTTTGAGATCCTCAGGCGTCCGGATTGGTTTATTTACCGTGTAGAAGTTACGACTCCCCGAATCATAGTAACACAAGCCGAGCAGGTACCTGGACTCGCCCTTTTTCAAAATCCCCTTCCCAAGATTACTCTCCAGAACCTTCCAGAAATGTTCGCCGTCGCGAAACAGGTAGGGTAATCCGAAAACCGACATTTCGGGAATAAAGCTTTCCATCACTGCCGAGGAGGTCTTCGTCATCGCCAGCGTTCCATTCTGGAGCTGCTCGATGCAGTGCGCTTCCGAACCCAGCACTTCGCTCGGATAGATATCAATCGTAACTTTTCCGCCGGACATCTCCTCAAGGCGCTTCTTCATGTGCTCCATCGCCACATGTACGGGATGCCCCGTATCGAGTGAATGCCCCAGCTTCAGAACAAGTTGATCCGATATGCCGCGAGTACCTTGCCACGAAAGATGAACAGAGAATGCCGCTGCCACCATCAGCCCGCCCACCAGTGCTCCCGCCATAAAAAATGATGCCGACTTACTCATTTTCGCTCCTCGTTCCTGCTCGGCTGTTTGTTGCCGAACGGTTTGAAAATAATTCTCGATAGCGGCACGCAGAAATGCAGATAAACGACGCTGACTTGCCCTTGCTCGCTATGCGATTTCTGCGCCTGCGCGAGAGACACGCAAAAAGCCACGCAAGCAGGAGATCTATGATCTGCCTCTACCCATGACTTTTCCTCAGCAAAACCAGTTACTGAATCGCCGAATAATCCGTGGCCTTCATAAAGGTCACTTCAGGACGCTCGCGCAAAGGCCGTATAAACTTACTACGGACTTCCGCCCACTCGGGATCACCCCCAAAAGCCTTCCAGGATGCTTTTCTCGCCTCAGCCGTCTTGTGACGCAACAAATAAATTAAAGTGTCGCCGGACGCCGGTGCATCACACGGATGCCAGTATCCAACCTGACCAATCCCGTGCTTCGCAAAGATACGCATGGTTCCAGCCTTGAAGCGCGCATTCAGATCCTTGAGAGCACCCTCTTTACAACGATAAATCCGCAACTCGAATACAGGAGCGGCACCTTCTTTAGTATTCGCAAAAGCGGGCGCATAATCGGCAGCATTCATGAACACCGAGTCTGGTCGTTTAGCAAGAAACTTACCGTCCTTCTGAGATTCCCTCGCAACTTTGCGCCACTCAGGATCAGACAAAAAGGCCTTCCATGAGGCTTTTGCGGCCTCACGGGATTTATGCTTGAGAATGTAAACCAGTGTATTCTTTGACTTGGGCTCATTCGTCGGCACCCAGTATCCCACTGACTCCATACCATGCTTCTCGAACAATTTTACCGTATGATTCCGAAAACGTGCGTTGAGAAGATCCAGCTTGCCTTCATTCGTCGTATACGTCCGCAGCTCATACACATCCGCAAACGCTACTGACGACAAAACACAGACAACCATGCATACCAAAACCAAGTTCCAACCACTCATCCCATTCTTCATGACACTCATCTCCTTCACTAACGCTTGCCCATATATAACGGAAACCACGGATAACCTACAAAAAAGATATATAGCGAACCACATTCGATGAAACAAGAGATGACTGACCACCCTTACATCCTTGTCCAAGCCCCAAGCCTTCGCAGAAGCAGGCTGCGGAGGCACGCAGTTGTCGAGAGAATGGGATTACCCTCGCCGCACTGCACCCTTACCTTTTATGACGCAGTAAGCCATGCAAAAACCAACAGCCCACAACCCAAAATCCGCAATTCTTTACGCTCTACGGAATCGGAAACGCCCGGGTCAATTCATCCACCTCTGAACGCGTCTTCTCAATAACCGCAGCATCTTCTGTATTGCGCAAAACATCACACACAAGCGCTGCCACCTTCCGAGCTTCATCCACTCCCATGCCGCGCGTCGTGAGTCCGGGTGTGCCAATACGAATGCCCGAAGTCACAAACGGACTGGCCGTATCGAAGGGAATCGCATTCTTGTTCACAATAATGCCGGCATCATCAAGAACCGAAGCTGCCACTTTTCCGGTCAGCCCCAAGGTCGTGACATCCAGTAACATCAAGTGATTATCCGTTCCACCGGAAACCAACCGCACGCCATCAGACGCGAAGACTTCCGCCATGGCTTGTGCATTATCAATAATCTTGCGACCGTAAGCTTTGAACTCGGGCTCCATTGCCTCACGGAAGCAAACTGCCTTGGCTGCGATGGCATGCATCAGCGGGCCACCCTGCGTTCCCGGAAAAACCTGCCTGTCGATATCTTTAGCAAACGCTTCACGACAAAAGACCGCACCACCGCGCGGTCCGCGCAACGTCTTGTGTGTGGTCGTCGTGACAAATTCCGAGTATGGCACAGGCGACGGATGACATCCCGCGGCCACCAGACCGGCAATGTGAGCCATGTCCACCATCATCATCGCGCCAACACTGTCCGCTATCTCACGAAAACGCGCAAAGTCCAATACACGCGGATAGGCACTGGCACCCACCACAATCAATCTCGGCTTGTTCTCTTTTGCCAATTGCGCCACTTCGTCATAATCAATGAGCTCATCTTTCGCACTCACCCCGTAACTGACAAAATTGAAAAAGCGCCCGGAGAAATTAATCGGATTTCCATGCGTCAGGTGCCCACCGTGCGCCAGGCTCATGGCCAGGACCGTATCGCCCGGCTCCAGTGCAGCAAAATACACGGCCATGTTAGCCGAGCTGCCGCAATGCGACTGCACGTTGGCGTGTTCAGCGCCGAAAAGCTCTTTCGCACGATCAATTGCAAGCTGCTCTGCGGTATCCACGTTCTGGCAGCCATTGTACCAACGTTTGCGAGGATACCCCTCAGCATACTTGTTGGTCATGACACACCCCTGCGCCTCACGGACCGCCCTGCTCACGGTGTTCTCGGACGCAATCAAATCAATCGTGCTCTGCTGCCGTCCGAACTCCTCGCGAATCGCGTCATAAATTTCAGGATCCTCATCACACACCGCAGCCATGGATATCGCTGGATGCTGCACTCCGGTCAGCTTGTCCACGCGACGCACATGACGCTCCCCCTTCGAAAACTCGACTGACAGCCAATTGTCCAGGATGTCGCCCGCCTGACTTTCATCCAACGATCCACCCGCCATCACTAATACATTGGAATCGTTATGACTGCGGGACATCTCAGCCATACGAGGATTGGAACACAATGCTGCTCTTACACGCGGGAAACGGTTCGCGGCAATGGACATACCGATACCCGTGGTACACACAAGGATGCCCGCATCCATGGTCTTCTCAGACACCTGCACAGCCACCTCATGAGCATAGTCGGGATAGTCAGTGGATTCCTCATTGCGACAGCCCACATCGACCACCTCAATGCCCCGCGCCATTACACGTTGCTTCAAAAATTCTTTCAACGCATATCCACCGTGATCTGATCCAATAACTATCTTCATTACAACCTTTCAGTCTTACCTGCTCTAACGCCTCAAAAACTGCAAAATATGGGGCATAGCTTCCCGCATACTGTCACGCGTACCCCGATAGACCATATCGGACAGCCCGATGGGGTCAGGAATCTCATCGTCATCACGGCCCACACGAGGCAGAAAAGACTTCAACAAACGGACTTTGTCCGCCGCATCAGGAAAGCGCCAGAGGATGCGTGTTACATGACTCGCCGTCATTACCACAACCAGATCAGCAGCGTCAATCAATTCCCGCGTCAGAGGCTGACTTCTGTGCATGGACATGTCCACACCCAGTTCTTCCATAGCCACAACCGCCTGCCCGGTCGCCGGCATCCCGTATCCGGCATCCGTTCCGGCTGAGCAGACCTTAATCCCGTTATCGTCGCGCAATTCTTCACGCATCAGGAACTCCGCCATAGGGCTGCGACACATATTGGCCGTACACACAAAAACCAGCATTTTCGCCTCACTCACTATTCCACTCCTCTCAACCCATTAAATATCGCCGCAGACTCCAGACCGCAGTCCATACCCTCAACATCCAACCTCATCCAATGTAGTGTCGCTTAACCTGAACGCAGCGAAGGAAAGCGCTCATGGCTACAATCCCCAACCCACAAGCTACTCATGGAGGGCAAGACCATGCATGCTGCTTGGCAAGATCCCCTCGAGCCGGCCGCCCCACTCTCCCGTAGCCGCGAGCGTGAGCAAGCGGACCCGCAAGCCATGCCAATCATCAATCCACAATCATCAATCATCAATTTCCCGCACTCTCTCTCAACACCGACTCCGACAATGCTCCTTCACGAAAAATCTTCACCTGTCCATTCTCAACCCGAACAACCGAGCTGGCTACCCCGCCTGTTGACTCGCCGGCATCTACAATCAACTCCACACTGTCTCCCAAAACCTCATACGCTTCCTGTGCCGTCAGAGCAGGCGGTTCACCGCTGCGATTGGCGCTCGTGACGCGCAACATGCCTCCGACGGCAGCCAGTATCTGACGCGTCAATGTACAGTCGGGCACACGTATACCCTCTGTCCCTTCGCCAACCTCTACCACCAGCGTCAATGCGCCGGGCCAGAATCGCTCCGCAAGCTTACGCTCTCCGACCGACAAGGAACCCGCTACCGCTTCGACCGCCTCCACATCCGCAGCCAGAAGCGGAATCGGCTTGCCGGAGTCACGAACCTTAGCCGCATAAATCCGCTCAATCGCCTCGGGCCGATCCACACATGCTGCCACACCATAAACGGTATCCGTAGGAATCACGACCAAACCACCCGCCGCAAGCACGCCTGCAGCGTCTGCCACGGCCGCAGCATCCCCCACCGCATCTACTTTTATAATCCGTGCACGCATCCAATCACTCACATCTATTTCACAAGCGACACGTCATCTTCATTCTTCAATGCCTCGTTGTGATCATCCTCCGTCTCGGGCACCAACGGCTTGCCATTCGTATCCAATGCCCGTAATCCAAGCAAAATATCCACCGCACGCCGCAAGGTTGCATCACCACCGATATGCGTCAACAACTCGCGTATCGCATCGCTTTCGTCCTCGGATTCAACTGTCAATTCGGAAGGTGCAGAATAACCCTCAGGAGACTCCCCTGTCTCAATATCAGGCTGCACACCCTGCCCCTGTAGTCGCCCACCTTTCTGCGTATAAACGCGCCCCGTTGCCAGCCGTGCATGCAGCGCATCCGCCAATCGTACACTCTCACGCGCCACACCATCGCCCATGGTCTTACTGCCCAGCAGCATGCACCCCTGCACCCCCTTCAAGACTGATGCCAGAATCTCGGAAGCTCCCCGCGTCCCGCCATTAACCAGCAACATAAAGGGTACACAATGTACCTCTGCACGCCCGAGAGAGTGCACAAGATTGGTTTTAGCTGATGACAATGAGCGCACTTCAAACAATGGCGCATCACGCGGTATAAACAAAGAGGCGACAGTCATAACCGCTTCAAGGTCTTCACCCGCAGCCATGCGCAGGTCCAGAATCATACCGCACGCGCCACCCGACTCGCAAGCATCCACACGCGCTACAATGCTCGTAGCAACGCCTTGGGACAATTCGGTCAGCCGCACGTACCCCACCCGCCCCGGCCACACCACATCTGCCAACACTGCATCAGCAGCAGAGTCTGACTCGCCTGCATCTTCTTCCAGCAGAACAGCATACGGATCAACACTCTTTAGAATTGCCTCAACTGCCAGCCGGCGTGCTTCAGGACCTTCAACCCTCAGTCCATGACGAGCCAGATCAGCCACAACGGCATCAAGTGACGGTTCAACAAACCCGACATCACCCAATGTCCATGTCAGCATAGAGAGACAGATCAACGCAGTCGCAGCGATAATAACCGAACCACCGCGCATCAAACACTGTCTAGTTCGCGGCAAGGTCCGCCTGCACATTGGCGTCGCCTTTCGAAACCTTCTTCTTCAGGTCTTTCTTGTATTTGGCCAACTTGCGACGAAGGGCAGCATCGCCCAATCCAAGAATCTGTGCAGCCAGGATCGCTGCATTTGCAGGCCCTGCGCTACCCAGCGTTACGGTTGCAACAGGAATGCCCTTTGGCATCTGTAGCGTCGCCAGCAAAGCATCCATTCCGTTCATGGCTCCGCCTTTGACGGGAATACCAATCACCGGCAACATTGTGTGTGCAGCAAGCACCCCGCCCAGATGTGCCGCACCACCGGCGGCAGCAATAATCACTTGCAGGCCCCGCTTCGCCGCTGTGCCCGCATACTCACATGCGACCTCAGGGGTACGGTGTGCAGAAATCACGCGTACTTCATGCCCGATACCAAATTCATTCAATGTCTCCGATGCCGACTTCACCAGCGGCCAGTCAGAGTCACTTCCCATCACGATGCCTACCTGTACCTTCACCTTCGCCATGTTTTTACCTCCTCATGTTATCAACAACAATCGAAACGCCAGCACATCCGATTCATTTGCTCACCACGCCTTTGACCTGGCAAACGCTCTCAATTGCTTCCGGGCGGTCCCCCGCAAGCCACAATCAACAAGTCACAATCAGCAATTTGAAATTCTCTCCCCCCCCCTCTACCCTCTCCTCAACGCCTTTGAAGCAATATCCGTACGGTACTGCGCCTGATCAAAACGAATTTTCGACACAGCGTCATACGCACGATCCACGGCCTCGCGCAATGTTGTCCCCATCGCCGTGACACCCAATACGCGCCCGCCGGAGGTTACCACATTGTCGCCACTCATTGCAGTTCCTGCATGAAATACCACAACGTCCTCCATGGCTCCGGCATCAGTCAACCCTTCGATCACCGTACCCTTCTCATAACTCCCCGGATACCCGCCTGCAGCCATCACGACACAGACACTCTCCTGCGGTTTCCACTGCACCATCTCTTCAGACAACGTGCCGTCCGCGCAAGCCAGCAAGATGGGACCCAAATCCACCGATAGACGCGGCAGAACCACCTGCGTCTCCGGATCGCCAAAACGGCAATTGAATTCCAGTACCTTCATCTCACCATTATCAATCATCAGTCCCGCGTAAAGCACTCCCTTATACACGATACCCCGACGTTTGAGCTCAGCCAGAGTGGGTTCAATAACCTGCTGCTGAATGGCGGGCCAAAGCTCATCCGTCACAACAGGTGCCGGAGAATAGGCGCCCATACCACCCGTATTTGGGCCCCGATCATCATTGAAGATACGCTTATGATCCTGAGATGAGGCAAGCATCACGGCACGTTCGCCGTCCACGAGAGCCAGAATCGAGGCTTCTTCACCAACCAGGAAGTCCTCAATCAACACTTCGCTTCCGGAATCACCAAAGGCTCGATCTTCCATGGTCAGTCGGATAGCTTTCTCAGCCTCTTCAATGGTGGAACACACCGCAACACCCTTGCCTGCGGCCAAACCGTCAGCCTTCACCACAATCGGCGCGCCCTGCGCCCGCACATAAGCAAGCGCTTCGTTTACATCTGTAAAGGACGCCGATGCGGCTGTAGCGACGCCTGCCGCCGCCATCACATCCTTGGAGAAGACCTTGCTTCCTTCCATCAAGGCTGCCGCCTTGGACGGACCAAACACAGAAAGGCCCTCGGCTTCAAGAAGATCCGTCAGTCCGGCACACAATGGTGCCTCAGGACCCACAACGGTCAGATCCGGCCGCTCACGCTTTGCCCATTCCAGCAATGCAGGAATATCCTCGGCACCGATATCCAGATTTGTAGCGACCGACAACGTCCCGGCATTACCCGGTGCACAGAACACCTGGGGGGCATCACTGTCATTCGCCAATTTCCACGCAAGCGTGTGCTCGCGTCCACCACCTCCGACAACAAGTATCTTTTTCATGCGCTACAGAATAGCGAATGCACCGCAGGGGTCAATCATCAGGTTGTCTGATCTGAAAAAATTGAGCGATCATATTCGCCCACCAGTTCTGATTACGCGGACCGATGTCGCCTGTATCACGTTGACTCTTAAGCACAGCCTCTACCCAACGTTGCGCCTTAGCTCTAAGTGACTGGTCATCAAGCGCACAGCGTTGCGGCAAGGTGACAGAAACGCACGGATAGATCAGAACAATCATTTGAAATAAGACACTCCTCCCCCTTGTCGCCAATGCATGAATACACTAACATTTTCGGAACCTTATTAATGTACAGTCACGGAGATACAATTATGTACGCACTATCACTTGTCATTAAGATGTCTCATAACATGAGATACTTACTTGCTATACTAATGTTTTCAGCCATATGTCCCGCCACCTTTGGCGCCAACCCGGATTGGTTTGAGAAAAAGGACCACCCTTTAGACACGTATATCGCCTCAATTAATAACATTATCAAGGCGGAGAAGCTTACCGGCAAGGCAGTCCCTGCTTACAAGAACACCGATAAGCTGCCGATGTTTATTTTTCCTGAGATCGCGCGAAGCTCAAAGAATGTTGAATTCAAGCTGAACGTCTCAGGCGTAAAGACTCTCTACGTGGGTTCAGCAAGCTCCAGTTGGCTGCAAAATTTTAAACTGGACAAGGGTGATGGTGAGGAACAAAAGCTACGAACTAAGGACAACAAGACGCTTGTTGCTGTAAAAGAAAAAGACGAGAAGAAAATCCGGTGGCACGGCCACGACAGACTGGAAATACGTGAAACTGAAGTAGCAATTGAGCTTAACGGGCAATACAAATGGATCTCAGGCAGAACAGACGGTAGAGGCATTGTCTGGATTGACACTTCTTCACATCATGAAAAGTGGAAAACCGCAATGAAAGATCGCGAGCAGGCTTACAGCATGGCGCGCATTCCCAGAAACACCATTATGCCGGCCGGATATACCCCTATTAACCTGAAAACAATCACCAGCACCATGGGTGACCAGCTCAAGGAAAGGCAGAAAAGAGAAAATATTGATCCTGCTATCACCGACAAGATTACAAAAGCTTTCAACGATTCTAAAACCGGCGAAGACTACCAAAAAGCCCTCGATATGATGCCAGCCGTAGATCAATTCAGAAACTTCAAACGCATACGCGACAAAGTAGCAGCAGTAAAAACTGTACCAGGTCTGCTCAAAAAGTTTGATGAGACAGTAAAGCGCGACTATTACCAGCTCGACCCGAAAAAGTTCGATTACAATAGAGGGATTCGCGATCTGGAAAGCAAATGGGCAGGTCTTACAAAACAGACATCTGACATATCCGCATATCCTGCAGAGATAACAAAATCCATTGAATCCATGATCACTAAAGAAAGTGATGCTGCAGCGGCAAAAGAAGAGCTGAAGAAACTCTCAGCTAAGCTGACCGCTGCTTCAGGAAACCTGGACAACTACCTGGCAGTCCAGAAAGAACTGGAAGCGTTTCATATCAGCCTGTACGGCAATATAAAAGAGCTCGACTTCAACGCCATACTGATCAACCGCAACCCGCCAACAAAGTACAGCCACAACGGCGATCAGCACCTGGGCAGGCACAGCCGTATCGGTAAAGGCCTGGGCATCCTGACAGGATGGAAAGAAGGCAAGCCTGTAGTCAAAACCATACTTGAAGGCAAACTGCCTCCAGGCGCCTACCGCAACCCTGATTTGAGCTATGATACCAAACGTGTTGTATTCGCTTTTTGTGACCACACCGAAAAAAATGCTAATCTGCGCCGATTTTTCATCTACGAAGCCGCTATTGACGGTTCATGGGTACGCCAGCTTACAGGAACAAAGCGCGACAAGCTTGAAACATGGGATAACCGTGCAACAGTATTGATCGAAGACAACGACCCCTGCTATCTGCCTGACGGCGGCATCGTATTCATCTCTTCGCGCTGTCAGTCCTTCGGCCGCTGTCATGGCGGAAGATATAACCCCGCATGGACTTTGCACCGCTGCGATAAAGACGGAAACAACATCAAACAGCTCTCTTTCGGCAATGAAAATGAAGTTGAGCCCTCAGTTCTGAACGATGGACGAATAGTATTTACCCGCTGGGAATACACTAACAGACACGAGATGTTCTTTCATAAACTCTGGTGGTGCCGTCCTGACGGAACAGCCGTCACTCATTTCTTCGGAAATGACATGATTGTTCCTCATCAGTTCCTTGAGGCTTCGGCCATTCCCGGCACGCACAAGATTGTCGCCACCGGTCAGGGGCACCACAGCTTTAACACCGGAACAACCGTTGTTATAGATACTAACATCGACGAGAACGGCGAACACGCCATTGAACACATAACACCGGAAACACCATACTCTGAGACCAAAGGCTGGCCCTCTCCTCATTACAGTCATCCTTATGCCATCAATGAGAAACTGTTTCTTGCATCAAGGGCCAACCACCCGGTCAGCCAACAGGGTCGCACACCGCCTGTCGCCGGCAGAGGAATCTATCTTGTAGATGCCGCAGGCGGACGCATAAAGATTTATGAAGACCTGGAAGTTGCATCGTTCTCACCTATTGCGATTAGAGAACGCAAGGTTCCGCCAGTACTGCCTTCTCTTGTCAAAGAAGAAGCCGAACCATACGGAACGCTTTTCCTTCAGAACGCATATCTTACCCGTAATGACCCGAAGGGGCTCATTAAACCGGGCATGATCAAGGCCATACGTGTTAACGCACTCGGCGTTCAACCGCGCGCGCACAGGCAATCATGCACGATGACTGTACCGAACGATCTTCCGAAAAAAGTGCTCGGAACAGTTCCTGTGACAGAAGATGGATCTGCCACATTCAAGGTTCCTGCAAATGTTTCTCTGCAAATGCAGATTCTTGACGAAAACGGCATGGCCATATTGACAGAAAGAAGTTTCTTCTATCTTCAGCCTGGAGAAAGAAGAAGCTGCGTCGGTTGTCATGAACCCGTGGGAACCACGCCTGACATGAAACAGGCGTCAAAGATGAGTAGAATGAAGCCTATGGAGCTCAAACCTGCTGCAGGCCCGCAATACAGAGGCGGAATGAGTTTTGCAAGAACCGTACAACCGGTACTGGACAAACACTGCATCAAATGTCATGGCCTTGAGAAAACAGAAGGCAATGTCAATTTGATTTACAACAAATCAGGAAGAGGCGGCTATCCCAATTCACTGCAGGCGATTGTCAAAAGGGGTGATCACAGAATCGGCGACAAAGGTTATAGCGGCGGAAAATATAAAGAATACAAGGATTTAAGTATTAATATCAGCCGACCCTTTAAATTCTACGCCTATGAGAACAAAGTTGCGCAGATGCTCGCCAAGGGCGACAAAAACCACAAAAAGCTCAAAGACGTTGACCACGAAGGTTACATGCGGATCATCGAGTGGCTTGACCTTAACGGGCAATGCTACGGAGATCTCTTCCCGAATAGGATCGAAGAGAGAAGTTTTGACAACAAGGGGCTCACAGCTCTGCGAAGTTATGCGAAGGAACTGCTTGGCGACAAAATAGCTAAGCAGCCGGAAGCAACCTTGGTAAATCTCTCCCAGCCTGATGAAAGTCGTATTCTCATGATGCCGCTTCCTGCAAACCAAGGCGGCTGGGGTCAGATCAAAGGCTACTCAAGCAAGACTGACGACAAATACAAGAAGATGGCTGAGCTGGTCGAAGCCTGCATCAAGCGCAATCCCAACGAAAACATTAATGGCTGGGAACCAACTTGGGCCATGGGCGCCGGTGAAAACTGGGTAATGGACGCGCGAAAGAATTATCTCGCCAAATGGAAAAAGGACACAGAAAAGGACTCCGCAGATAAATAGGCTAACCGTCTTGTATTCACAACAGTAATAGAAAAACAAATGAGCAAATCACAAGAAGCATGTAGTAAGCTTATTTGCACTCTGCTGTTGAGCGTAACGTCGGTGTCCCTGCATGGCGCATCAGTGAGTGATGCGGTTAAGGCCAGCGGTATTAAAGGGGGGCTCGTTGTTCATATTGGCTGTGGCAACGGGAGTAAAACCCTGGAGCTGCAGAACTCTGGCAGTTTTGTAATTCAGGGCCTTGATACGAGCGCAGAGAACGTTGTAAAAGCGCGTGAACACATAGAATCAGCAGGCCTCTACGGCAGAATCACAGTAGATACATTTGACGGTAAGAACCTGCCATATATAGACAATCTCGTTAACCTCGTTATTGCAGATGGTAATTGCGAAGTATCAAGAGAGGAAATCCTGCGGGTACTTGCTCCACGAGGCACTGCGGTAATTAATGGCAAAACAAATGTTAAACCCGTGCCGTCAAACATCGACGAATGGAGCCATTATCTGCATGGTCCGGATAACAATGCGGTTGCCAATGATAATGTAATTGGACCGCCCAGACACCTGCAATGGGTCTCTGATCCTGACTGGACCCGCACACATCATGGTCTGAACAGTATAAGCGCTATTGTGACCGCCGGCGGAAGGCTCTTTTATATTATCGATCAGTCCACGGCCGCGAACATGAAAGTGAAATCGCAGTGGTTCATAACCGCTCGTGATGCTTTTAATGGATTAGAACTCTGGAATAAACCTATGGAATCATGGGTAGGGCCACGCGGATTCAGGTCGGGGCCCCCGCAGGTGACAAGGCTGCTGGTTGCGTCAAAGAATAAGCTCTATGCTCCGCTCGGGCTGGGTGCTCCGGTTTCGGTAATGGATGTCGCAACGGGGAAGACCCTCACCACCTATGACTGCACCAAGGGTGCAGAAGAGATCGTACTTATCGATAATGTCCTGCTGGTGTTGACCGGCGGACCCGCTGTTGAGCATGCCAGCAAATCGGGAAAAGCAAACAGCAAAGCTATCGTTGCTGTGAACATTGAAAATGGAAAGAAACTTTGGGAATGGTCCGATTCAAAGACCAATCCTCAGCCGGAAACTCTTGGTGCCGACAGCCAACGGGTTTATTTTCAGATCAATCAAAGTGTGACTGCGCTGGATCTCAAGAAAGGCATAGAGCTATGGACTTACGGGGAACGCGGCACGGAGAAGAAAAGGACTAGTGGTCACGGCAGGAACGTACTTGTTGTATCAGACGGGGTTGTGCTTTGCAGGTTGGGCAAACTCACGGCAATTGATGCTGATGACGGGAAGAAGCTCTGGGATGCCATGGCTGGCGATGGATTCAAAGCTCCTATGGACATCTTCGTTATAGACGGTCTGGTATGGACGGGAATCCACCCCAAAGACTCTATTTCTCCCCCACCGAAACAGGATTTCAGCAAGGGCCTCAACCTGAGAACCGGCGTAGTGGAAAAAGAAAACCAGGTGATGGTAGATATACAGACAGCAGGCCACCACCATCGCTGCTACAGAGAAAAAGCCACCAGTCGATACATTATCGGCGGCAAACGGGGCTTCGAAATGATGGATCTGCAGGGCGACAATCATTCACGTGCAAACTGGGCCAGGGGCACCTGCCAGTACGGAATGCTGCCCGCCAATGGTCTCACATACGCTCCACCACACTCCTGCGGTTGCTACCCGGAAGCCAAACTCTGGGGGTTTTATGCATTGGCTGCAGATCTACCCGGAATTCAAGAGCCTGTTGACAGACTGGTCAAGGGGAAAGCCTATAAGAAGGCAAAATCAAGAACTTCTGATGGCTGGCTTCAGATGCGGGGCAACGCACTTCGCAGCGGTGTTGCGGATACAGTTATTGATTCATCCCTGAAGCAAGCATGGAAAGTAAAACTGCCGGGCAAACTGACCCAGGCAGTCATTGCTGATGGTAAGGTTGTGGTCTCTGCCATAGATGAAAATACGGTTTATGCGCTTGATGAGGCTACAGGTGAACTCGCCTGGAAATATACTGTTGGCGGACGCGTGGACTCGGCGCCTGCTATTCATAAAGGGCAGGTGTTGTTTGGTAGTGCTGACGGTCGGTTGTATTGCCTGAGATTGAGTGATGGAGAACTGGCATGGAAGTTCATGGCGGCTCAGTCGGACTTAAGAACAGTCTCTCGTGAGCAGGTCGAGTCACTATGGCCTGTGCATGGTGCAGTTTTAATACTTAATGATGTTGTCTATTGCGCGGCAGGGAGATCAACATGGCTTGACAGGGGCATCGACCTTTACGGTTTGGATCCTGAAACAGGCAACGTGCTCTACAAAAACCATTATGAGAGCAGGGCGCCAGTTGCTGGAGAAGGCAAAGAGTCCGCCAAGCCCGAGCACGTAAAGACAGTGACTCAGAATCGGACTGACTATAAAACCCATTTCCAGTCGGACAAGTCTGATTCATTTTCTATGGCCGACGGTTCTGTCTCCGATGTTCTCGTCAGCGACGGAAAAAGGATTTTCATGCATCATGGAGCCTTTAATGCTGCATTGGAAAGACAGGACTGGTCACGGCATCTGTTTTCTACATCGGGTCTTCTTGATGGCAATGAAAACCACAGGTCGCATTGGGTCATGGGTAGCGGCGACTTCAGCCTTGTTCCTGTTGCCTACTCTTGGATTGTGAATAGAGGCGGCTGGGGCGGCACTCAATCCATTTTTGCATTGATGATGTGTTATGACGATAATTCCATCTGGTATGTTAAGCGTCGTTGGACAGCGTATAGCATTATAGAAGTGGCGAATAAGCCGTTTTCCGAGGATGAACAGGGCAAACCGGACTTTCAGTCCGGCAGAGGTAAAACAAAGGGAAAAAAGAAAAGCACACCATTCAGATGGAATAGCAGCCTTAACATCAGACCGAGAGCGATGCTGAAAGTGGGTGACAATCTTGTCTTTGGCGGCATGCCTCACCACAATTATACAAATGACTCCAACGGAGTGATAACTGTTGTTTCAGCAAAAGATGGAAAGCCTGTGACGTCCGAGGTAACGCTTGAAGCCCCTGTGGTTTGGGATGGATTGGCTGCGGCAAACAACTGCCTGTATGTAAGCCTTGAGGATGGAAGTCTTGTTTGTTTCAAGTCAAAAGGAGATTCAGAGCTTTGAGGATCTCCAACCTGATAAAGTAACCATGCATGGTATATGACGGAATGATGAAATAGTTTTCAGATTCTTGAGTGACAGAAGGACAACCTGCACGGTTCGCGCGGCAATTTCATTCAATAACATTAAGAAATTTGCTTCCACATACCTTTGCCTTATTCAGTTCAAACTTCAGCGCGATCTTGTCAGAATTGATCTTCCTGCCTGCATTATCAAAACGAGGTGCCACAAAATCTATGACGTACTTCTGCCAAGTGCCTGGCTTTTCGGATGCATTGACCCTAGCCGATGATGCGCCGTATATACCCCCCATATCACCCGCACCGATTTTCTTCTTTCCGTAACTATCGAGAACCTGAATCTCGTACTCACCCATCAGATAGATCCCTGAGTTGGGACCCTTCGCAACCAAGACCTCACGTTCAAGGTGGCAATCTCCCCAGTGAGCCTGGATATATATATTGGCGAGTTGACCACTGAACCGGGGACACCGACGGCCCACTTCGATTTCTCAGCCGGTTTCTTAAACAGCCACCATCCAAAGTCTGTCCGTCAAAGGGTACCTTTATCCACTGTTATTTCTTGTCGGCAGGAGCCTTACCGGTGATTGCTTCTGCAATGGTCTCGGCAATGATCTTGTAGGCAACTTCATTCGGATGAACACCGTCTGGGACCAGGTTCCCTTTTCCTTCAAGAGCCTTGTAGAGATCGATGATCGGCAGTTTCTTTTCTTTGGCAATTTCTGTGATGGAAGGGATGATGTCTTCCGTAATTGATTTTTCGTTAATGCCCCACTTATCCTTGAATACAGGGACAGGGTAGCAGAGGAAGATCTTTGGTTTGCTTTCGAGACCGTTCAGAAAGTCGAGGACCTTGAGAGTGGACTCTTTGTATCTTTTGTCGAACGCGGCCTTGTTGTTAGGGTCGTTATGCCTTCTTCCCTTTGTGTCGTTTGTCCCCAACTTGATGGTCACTATGTCCGGCTGAAAGGCCTTTATCTTGCCCTGCCACCTTGGGAGATAATTGTTCATCTGAATACCGCTGGTTCCGGCATTCATGACTTTGTACTCTTCTCCGAGAATGGTCTGCAGTTGGGCAGGGTAGGTTTGGGTTCTGCGGTCTCTTGCACCTACACCTTCGGTAATACTGTCGCCGATACATGTAATTTTTATTGGTGCGGCAAATGCTGAGATTGAAATGAGTGCAATGGCTGCTGAGAGGGTAATTTTGTTGAATAGTCGTCTTTTCATAATTTATTCTCCTGTTGATCGTTGATTATTAAAATTTCAGCTCACGTTACAGGGATACTCAGTATCTCATCAAGCAGTTATAACGAAGAGCCTGCGCTGTGCGCAAAACGCTCTCTGCCAAGTGGCCTATTGTCGTTAACACCGCCAGCGCATTAACCGTTCTCCCCCGTTATCCTGTCCATTTCGGTGTACGATTACGGGCTTCATTTCGTTTTCATAATCTTTCTTAAAACGTTTGACCGTACCCTCCATTTACCTCTCTTCTTCCGGGATGGTGCTCACGTAAGAAGCGGCGCGTTCAAATGTGGCGGTAGGTCGGAAGTTCGGATGACCCTTGTACTTGAGGTTCTTTCTTCCCCAGTACATACCGTAGAACTGTCCGTTTGTATCAATCCAGTTTGTTATTTTGAGAAGATCTTCTTTTGGCAATTTGAGCTTTTTGTGATCTTTGACCAGTTGTGCAGCATACTTAGCCTGTTTCGGATCCTTCGGCATAACCTTGCCCTCTGTGAGCATGGCGACCAGTGCACTTGAGTGCGAACCGAATGAGCGTGCCGGCATGTATTTGACATTACCCGTCTTGGGATGGTTCTCGCCGATAGTCGTACCGCACAAGCGATTATGGTACCATCTTCCGGGGCCGCCACGACGTTTCTCAATCAAGTGTTCATAGGCTACATTGAAGAGTGATGTCATTTCACCGCTGAGTTTAAGTCCTTTTTTCGCGTCTTTTCCGCTGTGACATTTTATGCAGTGTTTATCTAGAACAGGCTGAACGTCAGTCACAAAATCTATAGGCCGTTTGCCTGACTTCTCACCGAGCTGCGGACCGGGTATGGATGGCTTGCGTTTGAGGGCTTTTACGGTGCTGCGTGTGCGTGCGGTTGCCGCTTCGTTGGGTGTTTCATGGCATCCGATGCAGGCACGGGTTTCCCCCGGCATATAATTTACAAAGGTTCGTTCTGTCTGTACGGCCATGTAGTTTTCGTCCAGTGCCTGGAAGAATATGTTCCTTCTCGCAGGCACCAGGAAATGCGCTGATCCGTCTTCTTCGACAGGCACGACGCCATGCTGGACCTTGAGTCCGAGATGGGTGTTTCTCGTGATGGTGGCATGTTGCTGATCGTATACATCACCGGCCCAGCGCCGCCTGGTCGCCCATGGTCTCGGGATCTGCTCCAGTATACGGATATACTTGATGCTACCGCGCTCGGTGTCTTCCATGCCGTGGTAAATATCTGTAACTATACAGGCGGCCATATCTTTCGCTGCGAGTTTCCTGTTAATAGCAGACTGATTCACAGGCGGCCTGATTCTCTTCTGCAAAGGGAACGGAAGAAAACACGACATTTCAGCATCGTCATAAATTACCGACGCTTCGCCGTTCTCTGCGAGAAGAGCAAGGTCATAGACGTTGTTGTCGGTCCAGGCGGGACCCGCTGCTTTCATGGGAACGAGGAAGAGCTTGTCGGACAGAGGATAAGGCTCCTTGAAAAGGCGGCCGGGTCTGCCTGCAATATCACGTTTCCATCCGTTGCCTACCTTGAAATCAAATCCTTTTTCATCTCTAATATCAACATCCGGCGACATATATGTCATAGGTTCCCTGGTGCGGATCTTCTTTGTCATGTCCAGTCGGATTACGGTACCCATGCCGTTCTGAGGGTAATGCGGTGTGCCCAGCATAACATACTGACTCGTCTTGCCGGGAATAGGACGCCCATAGAGCATGGTCGGCGGCAGGTTAATATCGTTGCCGTAGATTTCCATTGAGCCGGAACCGTCCGGATTCATTGCCCAGAGGCATTTTACACTCACCGCGCCCTTATCGAGGTATTCCCAGCGGGTATACATAATGCGCCCGTCAGGAAGAATGGTTGGACTCGCTTCGCTTAACGAGCTGTTGGAAAGCTTGGTAAGATGAGCGCTTGCCTTACGGTCGGCCAGTGAGGCGTTACGCTTCAGTCTGTAGAGTACCGTTGTTGTGAAATCGTCCGGGCCGTCACAGAGGATGCCGTACTGGCAGCGGGTTGATATGAATACAATATCGCCGTCCGGCAGATAACATGGGCCCATGTCGTCTGTGCCGTGATGATAATGCTGGCTGGCACGATACAGCATTACAATCTCTTCCTCGTTTTTCTCAGGAAAAGTCAACTGCGTGATTTCGCCCTTGCGTTCGCCTGTTTTCGGATCGATCTCTATTTCGTAGAGACGGTTGCCTTTCTGATGTTCACTCTTCCATGCAAAGACAATACGCTTAGCGTCAAAGTCGAGGTCGAATCTTCCGAAGACACCGCCCTTGAGTTCCGGTACCAGCTCGGTGATTTTTCCGGACTTTAGATCGAGGACGCAAATGTTGCCGCCCGGCATCCACTGGCTGTTGATAAACTCAGTGTAGTAGTGATTTGCAGTAAATGTATGCCGCTTCACAAACAGCATCTTATCGACCCCGAACTGTTTCGTGATTTTTGAAGCAATTTCAGAATCAAACTTCGATGCTGCAGCCTCCAGCGAGCCGGTCATAATTGCTGCTATTAATAGAATTGGAAAGAATGATGTCTTTGTCATATGGTCTTAGCCTTTTCTCTATTTACCAAGGAAGTGATCGTTGATTGCCTGGTCGCTGTGCCTTACGCCGGCGTTGTCGTGAACATTCGCAACTTCATTGATGATTGCGCCTTCTGGTCCAGCGAACTGCCAGTGGCGAGCCAGCGGCTTATTCAGCTGAGCCCAGTCACCTGCTTTGCAGAGAACCGCGTGCGATGTTGTTGCTTTGCCTTCCATATGGCATTCAGGAATGACAACGTTCGCGGGCAGGTTCGCTTCGCCTTCGCCTACGACCCATGATTCACCATGACGTACCAGCCAGCCTTCGTCCTTCGCCGGGTTCTTTTCCGTTTTCAGGTGCCAGTGTTCAGGAAGCATCTGGTTCGGAAGGAGGAACATATCCATCAGCATGTAGCTGGCTTCTTCATTGTTTTTGAAGCAGTAAGCGCCAAGACCCAGTTCAGCAAATTTACCGGTACCGTAATCAGAAACCCAGAGATCCTTTTTGACGACGTCATAAACTGGGTAGCTGTGATACTTCATTACCGCAATGTATGCCTCTTTGGCTTTGTCTTCGAGGAACTTGCCGTCGTTGTCGTAGAAATATGAATTATCAAACTGAATAGAAGCCTTGCTGAGTGTTGTGTCCTTGGTATTCACGCATCCAATAGAGATCATTCCCAATGCCGCCAGCAGTGTAATCGTCGCAATTATCTTCATCATATCGCGCTCCCTTTTCTTTTTTTACAAGTTTAACAGTTGAACCCGAGCGGTTCGCATGTTAATCACTTGTTTATATATAAACATTAGTCTGTATCGCCCCCGGTTTCAAGGGGAAGTTTTGTATTTATTGCTGAGAGAGGCCCACATGACTGATAAATCGGATTCTGATCGGTATATTATTCCCAATCTTTCCAGGGGATTGAAGGTGATCGAATATCTGGCCACCCATCCTGAAGGTTTGAACATGGGTGAGATGGCTGAAGGGTTAAATATTGCAAAAAGCGGCATATACAGAATAGTTGCTACCCTTGTCAAAGAGGGATATATCCGGAAAGAGGACGATTCAACTAAGCATAAACTGACAAGGAAGCTATTGATTCTCGGGCAAAACGTGGTCTGCCAATATAATATTACTGAAATATCTCTACCTGTGATGCGTGAACTGCGCGAAGAGACCGGTGAGACCGTTCAGCTTAACACGATGACCGGTCTTCAGGGTGTTGTTCTTGAACATATCCCCTCACCAAAGGCAATACGCATAGTTGTAGCCCCAGGTACTCTTTTCGATTTGCATTGTACTGCGCCGGGTAAGGCAATCATGGCATTCCTGCCTGAAGCCGAGCGCGAGAACCTGCTTCCGCAGTTGAAACTGACAAAACACTCGCCCACGACAATCACTGATCTGGACGACCTCAGGAGTGAGCTGGTATCTATCGTTCAGACCGGATACGCGCTTGACAGGGCAGAGGGCGTTGTTGCCGGACTTCATTGCGCGAGCGCCCCGATTCTGGACGAGGGCGGCTATCCAGTGGCAGCGTTAACAGTGACTGCTCCGGCAATGCGTATGCAGGAAGAAGACCTCCATGCTGTAGGCAAACTGACTATCATGTACGCACGGAAGATCTCCAGTGTCATGATATGACTATGCTGTTGTAGATCATCAACAAGATGCAAAAAGAGTCATAGACAAACACACTGGCATTTGTGTCATTTAACTGACCTGTTCTGCATTCGCAGAACTTTTCGCACTCATCTCAATTGGCTCTGCCCAGCGCATAAACCGTAACCTTTGCCTCGAAGTATGACGGCACATAGAGAAGGTTCAACTCCGCATCCAGCGCAATATCAGCCGGAGACTCTACCTCCGCCAGCTTCCTCAGCTTCTGACGATCTGACGACAGACCATAAATCGCGTTCCCCATGAAATCGGAAACAATAAAGGTGCCGTCATCCAGTATCACGATCCCATCCAGATTTATAAAGTTATCGGCCAGATCAAAGCTCTCCGGGTCATTCTTGCCGCTCAGGTCGACCTCATAGATATCATGCAGAGACCAGCTCACAGCAAACAGCCTGCCCTTAAACGCTGCCAGACCATTGATTCCTTCAACACCCTTGACCCGATCGAACGTTCCGTCTTTCGCTATCTTAAAGACACTCTTATTCGCACCATCACCAACGTACAGATGATCGCCCAGCACCACCGAATCACCCAGTCCTCCACTGTTATCCAGCTCTACCTCTTCGAGCTTCTTGCTTCCGTCCAGTTTCACCTTCAGCAGTCGCATATTGTCACAAATATAGAGATAGCCGTTAAATATCGATAGCGCCTTAGGGTCATTCAGGACTGCATCCGGCATGCTCTCCAGCCACTTCTTTTCGAGCACTTTCGAGCCGTCTCTGGTAAGTTTGCTGATATAACCATCCCCATCATCCTCCCATGTCTTCTCACGATCGCCAGCGCAGTTAGGGACATACAGACAGTCATTCTCTAAATCCACAACCGCAGATTCAGGTATATCAAATCCCTGAACAACCTTCGCATTGCTGAGCACAACATGACCTTCCGGCGCATCAGTCTCAACCTGGCAACCAGCCCCCAAAAACAAACAAACACCTAATACAATAAAACCAGTTTTCATATTCATACCAATCTTAAGTTATAAAAGCTTGAAGCGTATCCAGTGAAGCACATCTCGTAAAGCGCATACCGCGTCCTCTCGGTCAGATCAGCCAAATTCACGTGATTGCGAACGACATCAAAGAGCTGAAGCCCCTATAGCTTCAAGAACTATTCCAGCATGATTACCGCTTCTTTCTTGAGTATTTTGTTTCCTTCATGATTTTCATCATATGCATATTCCACAACTCCAACACTCCATGAAATGCTAATCCGCTTTACAGAGACAGCACAAACGCTATGAGGTCATTCATCTCCTTCTCAGAAAGGCCCTGGGGATCAGCTATAGTCGAACCGTGCAGGCCATCTTTAATGACCTGGCTGATCGTGGTGTAGCGACCATCGTACATATACGGGGCCGTGCGCCAGATTTCAACAAGAGTTGGTGTATCCAGACTAATCCCCAAGTCTTCTGACGAAGGCTCGACGCTATGTTTTTTCTTGTCGGTATAGAGAGGCGCAGGGTGACAGGCAAAGCAGCCGACTTTAGTACTCTCAAACAGTTTCTTGCCACGTTTGGCTGCTTTGCTCAGCTTTCCATCCACCAGGTAAGGGCTTTTCAGAGGTTCAAGAGACTTCAGGTACACGTCCAATGCTTCAGCCTCCTTCTCGACTTTATCATAATTGAAGAGAATGAATTCTATCCCCGACCTGACAGCTACCTCAGCAGTGGCCCTGACTCCAGTGATCATTACAGGAGGTGTTTTATGAGAATACAAAAGACTCTTTGTGTTTTTGTTATTAGCCAATCCGTCATTCAGGAGATCCCAGTTGATACCGTCGCTCCTGCCACCAGGGTGACATGTTGCACAGCTCTGCCACTCCTGGAAGCAAAGCCTGGAATCATGAAACAACTTCTCTCCACGCAATCGCAAAGAGGTTCTGGGTTCCGCCCCAAGATCAATCGTTGCGGTCTTTCTTGAAACCAAATCAACTACCGCCACTGTGTCACTGAAATACTCTGCAACATATGCTTTTGATCCGGATACAGTCATACTTCTCGGACCGTTACCCGGCAGATTCACGCGCTCCCGGATTTCATCTATCACATTTCCGTCCCTGAAAGGGGTCCGGTACTCCTCTTGCCCATTATCCTTAAGATTTTTCATCATTTCGTCATGGCGAATAATGTTCATGTCGTGAGAGCCGGAATGCGTAACGCACAATAGCTTTTCATCATCGGCAAAAGATATTCCCCATGGATTCGGCGCACCTCTGTCCCGGCTGTCGAGAAGAAGATTTCTGCTGAATTCTTTCTTTTCAAGGTCAATAATACTTACTGACCCTGCACCCATCCATCCTACATCCAACTGGGACGTCCCGTTCATATAGTTTGCAATGTTATGAGTTACATATGCCATTTTCCCGTCAGCAGAAATACAAAGATCCCTTAACTGCATCGATCCATCAGGAAGCTTTACATTAAAAGAGTCGCGCGTCCTGGTATCAATAAGAGTAACGACAGAAGAAACAGGAGGCTCGGTAGCAGGCCAGAGAGGCAGATGGTTCGCAACAACAAGCAGCTTTCCATCCGGGGTAACCGCTACAGAAATAGGTTCCTTAACGGCCTGAACTGTTGCAGAGACCTTTCCTTGCTCCAAGTCTATAAACACAACATTGTTGTTAAACCTGTTACAGACATATAACCATTTACCGTCGGGAGAGACGGCAATCCCTTCAGATGAGTGCCCTGCAGGAATAGACAGCAAGTGCTCCAACGTTTGGGCTTTGTATACCTCAACACTGCTGGACGAAGATGAGGATAGAATGTGAATACGCGTTCCATCCGGAGAAAAAACAAGGCCCGATGGTACGCCCTTCAGCGTGAGTTCATCCACAATGGTCTTAGAATCAAGATCGACCAGAAGAACTTTACGAGCAAGCCTGGCAGAGACAAACAGCTTCTTTCCATCAGGAGAGACATCTATTTCACTAACTCCGAAAACATTCTCGTCAGCACAGGCACAGAGGGACAATATAAATAATGCAACGGCAACAACTGGAAGAGTCTTTAAGCTGGAGGGAGCAGGTCTCAACATACACAACATTTCGTTTCACTGGACATGATAAACTGGAGGGGAAGGTCTCAGTCTTCTCCCCTACTTCGGTACACGAATACAAGCCTCAAAGCAGAATACTATAAACGACTGAACCGAATGGCACTAGCGCGCATTGCGCCTCTTTGTGGCCATCTGCGCTGCCACGCAGAAAATACTGCCCCCTTGATGCAGCATCATTTGTGCGCTATATATCACCTTAGCAATCACAAAAAGACTCAAAGCCGCTCAGACCTGAGTAAAAACGATGTTTATGCCTGGTGTGACAGCAACAAGAACACGCAGAAACCAGGGCGTAAAGACGGTCTGCAAAAACGGGGAGAAAAGGCAAGAATGCTCCTAACTCCCTACACAAAATAGAATGTGACTAGCATGCGTGCTGTCAGATTTGACAGTTATGAACGGGGCAATAAAAAGGTCATAATGAAAAAAGCATGGTTATTACTTATTGGCGTTTTGAGCACATTGAACATTTATGCTGCAGACAAACCGAACATACTCTGGATAACAAGCGAAGACAACAGCATCAGCTGGATAAGCTGTTACCGCAGCGTAAACACAAAAACACCGAACATTGACAAGCTCGCGACCGAAGGCTTTCGATATCTCAACTGCTTTGATAACGCAGCGGTCTGCGCCCCTACCCGATATACCTGGCTGACAGGCATGCACGCCATTTCATGCGGCACACAGGAAATGCGCAGCAAATGCAATATTCCGAAGGACATTGTCTATTACAACAAACAGCTCCAGAAAGCGGGTTACTTTACCATTAACTGCAGCAAAACCGACTACAACCTGAGCAGCCAGGATAACCCGATGCAATACTGGAACTTTCAAGGCAATGCCTATCCGGCACCATGGCGGAAATGCAAAAAAGGGCTACCATTCTTCACAGTTCTTAACATAGGAGAGAGTCATGAATCACGGGCTTTCGGCAATACAAAGGATCCCAGAACAAAAGAGATGAAACTTCACCCATACCATCCCGATATCCCGGAGATGCGCGAGACATACGCTATCTACGCAAAGGCTGTTGAAAATATGGACAGGCTGGTAGGCAAAGCCGTTGCCGAACTGAAAAAAGATGGACTTTATGAAGATACAATAATTATCTACAACTCCGATCACGGCGGAGTACTCCCGCGCAGTAAACGCTTTCTATACTCCAGCGGTGTGCATTGTCCGCTGATCGTCCGCATTCCGGAAAAATGGAAACACCTTTATCCTAACGGGAAGAAGCCGGGAGAAACAGTGGATCGCATAGTCAGCTTCATCGACATGCCCAAAACATGGATCAGCCTTGCCGGCGGCGATGTGCCGGACATCTATCAGGGACGGATCTTCCTGGGCCCCGATACTGATCCTGACAAAGAATACCATTTCTCATGGCGCGGCAGAGCCGACGCGCGTTTCGACTGTGTGCGCATGGTCAGAAACGAACGCTTCGCTTATCACAAAAACTACGCACCATTCGCGCCCGCAGGTCAATTCCTGCAATACATGCATTACATGAAAGCCACCGGTGCCTGGGAGAAATATCACAAGGCAGGTAAGACGGATGAGGTTACGGGGCGTTTCTTTGAGCCGCGGGTTTCAGAAGAACTTTACGATAATGATAAGGATTTTCATAACATCCACAACCTGATTGGCAAGAAAGAGCACAAAAAAATACTCGCAAAGCTGAAGGCTGAAATGCGCAGGCAACAGCTCGCATGTTTCGATTCCGGGCTTCTGCCTGAGAAGATCAGGAACGCGCGCGCCGCAAAACACAATATGACTGTCTACGAGATGGTGCGCGATCCGGAGATCTATCCGCTTGAGAAATACCTGGACGCGGCAGATCTCGCTCTCGCCCGCGACAAGACTTACCTGAACACATTTATCAAAAACCTGACCGATGATGATATCGGCATGCAGTACTGGGCAGTTGTCGGACTGCTTCTGCTTGAAAAAGACGCCGCCCCGGCAATAGACGCGCTAAAGAAGATACATGAAATTGCTATAGAGAAGAGACTCCCGTACCTGGCCCCCTACTCTGCATGGGCCATATTCAAAGCTGACAAAGAAGGTGGTGAAAATCTTCTCTATAAAATGCTGGAGAATCAATTCGAGGACAAAGATTTGGCCAATGTCCTGGACTGGATGGGCAAAGAAAGCCTGCCGTTACTCCGGCGCTACACCAGCGTAAAGATGCTTAGCGGGCATATGACCTCTGATGTCATCAGACGTTCTGGCGTTCCTCATATAGACGCTCATCGAACTCCGGCAATCCCTGCATCCGCATTTCCCAACGGGCTAAAAGGCGAATACTTCAAGGAGATCGACTGTAAAGGCGATATTGTTCTTACAAGGACAGACAAGAATATCGATTTTAACTGGTCCGGCAAACTTCCTGAAGGGCTTTCGAAGAAAGACTTCTCAGTACGCTGGTCAGGTAAGCTGAAAAGCACTGAAAGCGGCAAACATATCATAGCGGCAAGCTGCGATGTGTCCGCTACGCTGCTGATCGATGGAAAACCTCTGCTTGAAGGTAACCAGAGAAAGGATATCAGCCATATCGAACTCGAAGCAGGCAAAGAGGTTGACATTCTTATCAAGCACAACGAGAAAAGAGGCAGAAAAGCTCACACCAAACTCATGTGGCTGCTGCCATCAGCCCTGAAGGTGAAGGATTTCTGAGTGTCTAGATTGCGATTATGGAGGGCGATGCTCCTGTAGAGCCGAGACTTGTCACGCCGGGGGCGTGATTGCACGAAAACGCGCCGTGTGTGCGGCCGGTTCGAGAGGACCTTGCCAAGCAGTATGCATGGTCTCACCCTCCATGAGCGGCCTACGGGGTAGAATATCCAATACGCGACAAGAAAAAATGGGGTAGAAGACAATTCGGCATCTAACCCGTTTCAAAGAAGACAGTTAGACAGAAAACAGACGAAAAGGTTATTCCAGAATCGTACAATGAAAAAGGAGAACAAATGAATAAGATCAAGAGACTGTGTATTCTATTACTGCTTGGAACAGGATCTTTCGGTGTAGCAGCCGAAGATATTGTTATTGATGATTTTGAAGGAGAAAATTTCGGCAAATGGACTGTCAACGGCGAGGCATTTGGCAAAGCACCTGCAAGAGGACGCATCGGAGGTCAGGGCCGCATAGGCAAAGGAAGCGTCAGTTCAGCACACGGCGGCGACAAAGCTACAGGCACCCTCACGTCTCCGGAATTCAAGATAGAGCGTGACTACATCTCATTTGTAATCGGAGGGGGCGCTCACAAGAATACATCCATTCAACTGCTGATAGACAACGAGGTGGTCGGCTCCTGCTCAGGTCAAAACGGATCAAGAATGACGCCCAACATCCTTGAGACCAAACAACACAAAGGCAAAAAGGCAAAACTTCGCCTTTTGGACGAAAACAAAGGACGCTGGGGCCATGTACAGGTTGATCAGATAATCCAGACCGATACAAAGCCGAAGATAGTAATCATTGCCCCCCGTACCCGCGACTTCACTGTGAAGAACCAATATCTTGTTTTTCCAATCAACAAGAAAGAACACAAGGCATGGATGACTCTTTCCGTGGACGGCAAACCGGCGCACCGCTATGCGGCAAAGCTTACCAGTAATCCCAAAGACGTTCACGCCTGGCTCTTTATCGACATCGAAGAATTCAAAGGCAAGAAAGCTACATTAAAAGTCAACCGAAGTACGGAAGACGGATTTGCATTAATTCAGCAGGCAGACAAAGTTCCTGAATCAGAAGAATGGTATACTGAACCATTACGTCCCCAGCTTCGCTTCTCCCAGGCGGTCGGCTGGAACAATGATGTAAACGGCACCGTTTACTACGACGGCGAATGGCACCTTTTCTTCCAGCACAACCCGGGAGGGCTCTGGTGGGACAACATGACCTGGGGCCACGCTGTAAGCAAAGACCTTGTGCACTGGGAACAGCTCCCCCTGGCACTTCTCCCCTACACCATGGCAAAGGGTATGTGCTGGAGCGGAGGTGCTCATGTTGACAAGCAGAATTCTTCGGGCTTCAAGAAGGGAAAAGAAGATACCATCGTAGCGTTCGTAACAGACTCCAACGGCGGCGGAGAATGCCTGGCCTACAGCCATGACCGCGGCCGCACCTTCCATTGGTACGAAAAGAACCCCATCGTCAAACACTCCGGCCGCGATCCGAAAGTCATATGGTTTGAATACGGCAAGAAAGACAAACCTCTTAACGATGCCGCAAAGAAGCTTGGTGGACATTGGGTAATGGCAGTCTACGACATGCAGGCCAAGGGCAATAAAGCATACTCAGGCGGAGGCAAGGAGGCTAAAAAGAACATAGCCTTCTACACATCAACAAACCTCAAGGAATGGCAGGAACAGAGCCATCTATATGGTTACTACGAATGTTCTGAATTATTTAAACTGCCCGTAGACGGCAAAACGAACCAATCCAAGTGGGTCGTTTTTGCAGGCGACGCTAAATACGCAATCGGCACATTTGATGGCAAAACATTCAAGCCTGAACACGAAGATCGCCATACTGTCTATTATGGGCCTTACTACGGCTCACAGCTTTTCAGTAACAGCCCGGGCGGACGGCAAATCCAGATCGGCTGGCTCAACATCGACATTCGCCATCATAGATTTGATCAACTGTTCAGCCTGCCCAATCGGCTTACACTACGCACTACAGATGATGGAATACGCATGTTCTCTGAACCTGTTAAAGAGTTCGAGAAACTGAGAACAAAGACCCACACAGTTAAAGATGAATTGCTCAACGATGAAAAATCCGTTGAATTGAAAGTGCCTGATCAGCTCTTCGACATAGAAGCTGAATTTAAAATAGGAAAAGCGAAAAAATTTGGTCTCGATATTGGCGGACAGCGCATCCCCTACCTTCCGGAATCAGGTCAGTTCGGGCAGGAAGTTGCCAACACAGCAGCACAAGGCAAACAGAAAAGTGTGGCCACCATGAAACCGGTTAAAGGGACGATCACCATTCGCGTAATCGTCGACCGCCCTACCATGGAAATCTACGGCAACAACGGAAGAGTGGTCATAGCAAGGCCACGATCTCACAG
>JADHWI010000067.1 GCA_016783565.1 Kiritimatiellia bacterium | reverse complement strand
ACGCGCATTATTCATGAAGAATCGTCGTGAAAACGCGAAGCGTGCCGTCAGTGTGGGTCGAAACGGTGAAACGCCGGTGAAGCTGTATCGACATACCGCAATCTGGCGTTTCTGCGTTTCGGGCCAGAATGGCGATGCGATTCGTGTTTGCAACAGGTTGTTCATGAATAATGCGCGTTAATACATAAGGATGAGATCATCATGAAAAAACTGATTATTTGCTGTCTTCTTCTGGGATCGGTATATTCCGGCACTCTGTGCGCGGCTGAGGCTGAATCCAATCCTTTCTTTGCGTACTGCATGGATACGCATGATGCAAAGAAGCGAACATTGCCTCAGCAGGCGGAAATGCTCAAAGAGCTGGGATACGCAGGCTGCGGTCACCTATGGCCAAAGCATGCCGACACAAGGGCTGAGACGCTCACCCAGAAGCAGATGCGCCTCTTCCAGGTATGTATGAGGGTCAATCTGACCAAGCCAAAAGCGTTTGATGAGAAGGCCCTTGCAGATGTCCTGCCGGCGCTTAAGCCGCATAAAACACAGCTGACCCTGTTGATTGGCGGCGGAAAGCGGTCGGACGAGACGCTTGACGACAAGGCCGTAGCCATAATCGAACGTATTGCAGACATGGTCAAGCCTCACAACGTAAAGGTTGTGCTCTATCCTCACACGGGCGACTGGCTGGAAACTTCCAGTGACGCGGTGCGTATTGCGAAGAAAGTAAACCGTCCGAACGAGGTCGGCACCATGTTTAACCTGTGCCACTGGATGAAAGCCGACTCGAACCGCGACCTTCTGGCCGTACTCAAAGAAGCTGAACCTTGGCTGATGGCTGTCAGCCTGAGTGGTTCGGACAAACCGGATGAGATCCGATCAGGTAAGGGAAACTGGATTCAGCCTCTCGGTCAGGGATCATATGATATCTCGGATTTTCTTAATTCACTGCGGGAAATCAAATATTCCGGACCTGTAGGTCTCCAATGCTGGGGCATACGCGGCGATGCACAGATACACCTGGAGAAATCCATGAAAGAATGGAAAACACTCATCGAAAACAGAAACTAGACCAACAGCGGATGACGTGTAAAAAGCTTATAATGGACAGACCTGTAATCAAAAAGCCACAAAGATCCTTGGATTAATCTTACGAAACACCCTATAAATAGGGCATATGGCGCTTATATTGGCATTTCAGGTACCCCACCCCCGCCAAGCAAAGTACTGTTAGCCGGCCAACTTGTCACACCGTAGCCTACCCTACTTAATCGTAACGTTCTTGCAGTTTTTCTGCATCGGCTTTTTGCCGTTGAGATCAACATCCTCAAACGTCGAGTCACTGACTCCAATCAGGGTCAAAGATCCGCTATTGCTCTGAATCTTGACATTCTTGAATCGGACGCCAGTCGCATTCTTGACAGCCGCTCCTTCCTTCGCGCCGGTGAAAGTCGAATCGACAACTTCGATCGTATTGAACTTCTTGTCAGGCAATCCAATCAGATCAATAGCCTTGCTGGTCCCTTCGACCTTGATATTCTTCAGGAATAGTTTCTGGAACAACGGCGCCTTGCCTCTTGCCTGCTTGTCATACGCTGTGTTGATATTGAAGGATTGCCGTCTGATGTCCTTCATCGTGATGTTTTCGAACCAGCAGTTCTCTACCACGCCGCCGCGGCCCTTACAGCTCTTGAACCGGATACCCCTGTCACAACGCTCGAAATGTGCGTCATGCACATAGATATTGCGAACGCCGCCCGACATCTCACTGCCGACAACTATACCGCCGCTGCCGGTTTTAACATCTCTTGCAAGGAAGTTTCTGACCACGACATTCTCTGTCGGAATCCCGATCTTCATTCCATCTTCGTTCAGTCCGGATTTCAGACAGACCGCGTCATCATTTGTTTTGAGGTCGTTGTATTCAATTAGTACGTTCTTGCAGGAATCAATATCGATCCCATCCCCATTTGGTCCTTTGCGGCTGTTCACGGTGATGCCGCGAATAATGACGTTTTCGCAGTAAACAGGCTGCACGGTCCAGAAAGGCGGATCGATCAATGTAACACCTTCGATCAATACATTCTTCGATTTCCATGGGCAAAGCAGAACAGGACGCTGCGAAGTGACTCCCGCCTTGTAACCGAACTTCCGTTTTTCCAGCGGCTGCTTCGCGGCCGCAACGCGGTTACGCCCGCTGCGTTTCTTAAAAGGCCACCATTTCTTACCATGGCCGTTCAAGGTTCCCTTGCCGGTGATTGCGATATTCTCGCAGTTCGGCGCGTAAACGAGCGGCGAGTAGTTATAGCATTCCACACCTTCCCAGCGCACGTAAACGACTGGCAGGTAATCTTTCGGGTTATCACTGAAGTGGAGCGTGGCTCCCTCTTCCAGATGCAGGTTGACGTTGCTTTTGAGGTGTACCGCGCCGGTTACCCAGTCGCCCTTAGGGATCAACACCTTGCCGCCGCCCGCCTTGTTACAGGCCGCGATCGCCTCTTTAATTGCATCGGTACTCTTGACCAATGGTGTTGCGCCCCACTTGCATTGCTTCGCACCATATTTTTCAATGCTGAAAGTCTTGTCCTGGAACTTCGGCCTCTGAAGCTGAGGCATATCAAACGGAGCCTTTATCGGCGCGATCTTTTCCGGTATCGGCTCGCCAGGCTTCCAGGCAAATGCAGTTAAGGCTACTACACAATACAACGCAATCATCAGCTTCTTCATGGTTTTATTCCTTTGTTAATTTCTACAGATCCTTCGACTTCGCTCAGGATGACATCAGACCCACTAACTTGTCATGCTGAGCCTGCCGAAGCATCTGCTCTTTTTTTGGTCGCATCAGTCTTCACCAAGGCTACGCCCTGCCATAGAACCTGCGACCCTCCCGCATGTATTTATGGAAGGGACCGTGGCCTCACGGTCCGTTTTCTAAACAGTGGACGACACAGAGGTCGCCCCTCCACTACCCACCAAATACTTTCAATAAATGCCTTTCGAGGATGTTTTCCGTTACGTTGCGCCCTACTACGTCCGCGTTATCCTTCAGTGCATTGAGATACTCATCACCCATATCCGCTGCGACTTTATATCCCACGTGCAGCAGCTGCCTGAAGTTTGGATTATAGATATCGCACGACTGATCATGCCTGAGAGTCGACGCGTAAACATCACCGCTCCAGCCATTGACCTCATCAGCGCTCGGCAAGGAGTCTTTATCGATATCTATCACCGTGGCATATGGGGCGCAGAGAGCATCGAACTTATCCAGTGAACGGCTATAGACCTCTTTTGCTATCTCCAGTCCTGAACCGCCCGACTCCGCAAGCCCTATCAACTCCTCAAGCCAGGTCGTACCAGCCGTCTTGAGATGAAGCCCCGCATCGAATTTCTTTATGGCTTTTCTGATCGGCTCATAAATCGAAAACTTGTCACTTCCGCTGTGCACGCTCAGTTTCAGGTTCTCAGGAAGCGAGAACTCCTTAACCGCAAACCGGATGACTGCCAGGTCACCGTTGAATTCTTTTTCAAATTTCTCGAGATCACCGACATAGTCCACACCCTTATTGAACCTGCCGCTAAACTTCGGCGCTATTGTCTGAGCAGGAATTCCTTCATCGGATATCGCCGCCAGGATAAAGAGCATATCAAGCGGAGTCTGAGGCAGATCAGTTTCATCCATCGAAACCTCTGTCACGAAATTACCAGCACCTTTAACTGACTCCACCTTACGATATATTTCGCCAGCCTTCTGAACCGCGTACAGATATTTTGACGCGATCTCTGCTATCTGCTCCTTACTTACACATAGTTCGCCATCAATACCATCAATTGAAAAAGTGTCCGTAAAGCGGCAGTTTTTTTCAACAAAAGCATCGATATCGCTCTGCGATGCTGGCTTACCGGTAAAGTCTGCTACATCGAGAGTAAAGAAATCGCTAGCGTCAATAAATCCGTCAACGTTATCTATATTAATATGGTCAGCGTCGACGTAATAAGAACCTTCCCTCTTTCCAGCCGAAACAGCAGCATCAGCCTCGACCCTTACATCACCCGGTGCCGTACCAATGATCTGGTGCTCGCGATTCGACTTGTTCCAGACAGGAGTAACATCAACGCCCGCTTCCTGCGCCCTGGCAAAAGCACTCAACTGAGCCAAACCCTGATGCCCAAACCTGTCCCCAACACCCATACTGTAATTTTCTATTCTCATATCCCCTTCATCTCTTGTGCTTTATTCGAACGGATTAGCGATTCTTTACTGGCCAGTCCTCAGACTCTGTGCGGGCCGTCTTCAAAAACTCCTCAATTACAGCGATTACTTCCGGGTTCTTCTTCGCTATGTCCTGCTTCTCGCCAACATCCTTTGACAGGTCATACAACTGCAACGGTTTTCCGGGTCCCAGTTTAACAGCCTTCCAGTTCTTCCAACGCACAGCCTGCTGAAATCCTCTTTCGAAGAATTCCCAATAGAGAAAGCGATCGTCAAGATCCTGTTTCTTCCCAAGCAGGGTCGGCAGAATACTTACCCCGTCAATGCCATCCGGAGCCGTGGTTCCGGCGATCTCTGCCAGTGTCGGCAGGACATCAGGGAAATACCAGGCCAACTCACTCTCGGAACCCGATTTAATGCGGCCGGGCCAGCGTACAATCATGGGGGTTCGGATTCCGCCTTCATACATATCGCGTTTCGCGCCGCGTAGCTGGCCGCTGCTGTCAAAGCGTCTATCCCAACGTTTGGCGGCACCGTTGTCCGAACAGAAGAAAACGATCGTACGCTCGTCAATGGCAAGCTCCTTGAGCAGAGAAGCAAGACGGCCGACATCCCGATCCATCCGCGTGACCATGGCGGCATGTACCTTTTCCGTTTTATTCCAGGATTTGTTGGCATATGGATCCGTACTGGGAATCTCATATTTTGAATGAGGAATGCAGTATGGGAGGTACAGGAAGAACGGCTCTTTCTGATGCTCCCTGATGAACTTCAACGCGAAATCCGTGAACATGTCATGGGTATACTGTGTCTTCTTTTTCCCGTTATTTCCTTCCAGGGGAAATCGCTTACCATTAAGCCAGAGGTAGGATGGATAATAGGAGTGCGCGTTCCGCTGGTTGAGATAGCCGAACCACTCATCAAACCCCTGGGTATTGGGCTCACCCGATGTGCCCGGTTCGCCAAGCCCCCACTTACCGGTCATCCCTGTTGTGTATCCAACCTTCTTCAACACTTCGGCCACGGTAACGTCCTGCTCCCTCAGCGGCACCCGGCCTCCTTTGCCGAAATTGCCACGTACTATGGTGTGCCCGGTGTGCTGCCCTGTCATAAGAACACTGCGGGACGGTGCGCAGACCGGCGCACCGGCATAGCAGTCTGTAAAGCGCATGCCTTCCTTTGCCAGCCCGTCGATGTTTGGTGTTTGGATCACCTTCTGGCCATAACACCCCAGGTCCCCATAGCCCAGGTCATCAGCCATGATAAAAATGATGTTAGGCTTCTCGGCAGCAGACACAGTCGAAACCATGAACGCAAACAAAAGAGTCGATATAATCTTATTCATCTTCTTTTCTTATTTTCTCCTGACACCTGATCCACTCCCCTCACTCCGCCACCGGCGTGACCGCGTATCTGGGTTTTGCCTTCTTTCCTTTTCTAATGGGCTTCATTTCCGCCACAAGTTTGATCGCCCATACAGCGGACTTGCCTTTGCGTTGATTGGCCAGCCAGTTCAACCCGGCGTTGTGCACACAACTGTGGCCTCCCGCGAAAATCGTGATTCTCGTATTCTTTGAAGTCTTTCTGAAAAGCGGCTGTTTATTTCCATAAAACAGATCCTCCTGCAGAGATGCTCCCTTGAGATGATAATTCGCCCACATCTCCTGGATCTTTGCCTCCGGGATCTGCGCATCTTCGGGCACCACAGCGTTGAACGCATGCAGAGATTGGGTGAACGGTACAGACCCCTTTCTGCCGTCCAGGTTTCCATGGTTCAGATCCAGGTTGACCGGTGCCGCCTTCCCCAGCCAGGTGATCGCGGAACGATTCTTGTACTCTTTATCGACGGCCTCGCTCGATCCGGGTGCTCCGCCACAGGACGCCTCGATCATTTTGGCATAACTGCCATGCTTGTGCCATGCAGCCAGGTCCGAAATCCCGCACCAGGCGGAGACGCCCGCCCAGATATCCGGGGCACGGCCCGCCATCAACATCGCGGCATACCCGCCTCCGGATTCCCCAATACAGTAGATGCGTGACGCGTCGATCTTCTCTGTCTCCTGCATCCGACGGACCGCACTGATGATGTCCTGTACCATCAACTCGGATCCACAGGCCTGAGGATTGTTGTTTGGCCCCCGAAAATGCGGGAAGACCATGACCCAGTCATTGGCAATGCACCAATCGGCATAGACCCCCCTCTTCTGCTTGTAACCGCCGCTCCAGGTATGCAGCCCCACCAGCAACGGCCTGGGCCGATCCGACCCGGAAGAATACAACAAGGCCGGCTGCATACTGTCATCCGCATCCGAGAAATACCGGATCTCCTTCACGCCCGCAGGCCAATGCTTGACTTTCTCCGCCACGACACGAACCTTGTCCGAAGCCGACTTGTCCGCCGTAGCGTTGGCGACGAAGGAAGACAGCGCAAACAGTGACAGCAATAGAGTTGGTACGATCTTCTTCATTTGTTCTTCCCTTTTTGGCGCCTGCCCTTCGCTCCGCTACGGGTCAGACGCACTACATTTCCTTCTTCTGTAGCGGCGGCCACGCCGTTAACGTGGTAAACTTAATCCACCGAAGCCTTAGCGAAGGTGGAAAAGCCGCTCTCTCAAATAGCGCCTGCCCGCCATAGCTTCAGCGACGGCTGGAGGCCGCGTACCCTCCCTATTCTCATCTCGCATATCGAATCCCGTATCCCGCCCACTAATCCTTCTCCGTCGTAAATGTAACAGTCGGCAAGCCGTCCTTGTTGAAGAGGTTCGCGTATTCGAACCGATGTATCGTGAACGCGTAGCGAACGCCGATCGGCTTTTCAACCTCCGGCGATGACACAATAACCTTGTCACCTTCGATCCTGGCGTCTGTCGTCCAGAACCAGTGATGCCCTTTCTGCACCTCGAAACCCTGTATCTTGTCGGAATGACGAAACGTCAGTCCCTTGCCAACGTGATCGAACGTAATATGGACTTCGTTCCCCTCGACAGTGTGCGATTTGTATACCGGGCCGCTGGGCTCGACATCTTTTCCATAGACTGTGCCTAATGCAACCCGTGCCGCGCGTGTGCCGTAGCCGGACTTGCAGGGCGGATGCTGTCCATACGCAAGGTCTGTACACTGCACTAACGGCGCGTTTTTGACCTTTGCAATTGCGATGTGCTCCGCTGCCATGCGGATGCTGGCCTTCCCTCCGCGACGGCCCTTCGGCGCCTCTTTCCATGGGTACGCTCCCTTGTTGACCGGATTCTCAGGATCATACGCACAGCCGCCCCCGCTAGGTTTCTGGACATGCAGAAAATAGAAATCTCCTATGCCCCACGCTTTGCGCCAGCCTGTAATCAGCGCTTCCATGGTTACATCCTGGGGGATATTTCGCAGGCCGGTTCTGCTTTCCCCCTGGTCCCAGAGAACACCCCGAATCGCGTAAGGAACAAAACGCTCAACGCGTTCCTCATAAAGGTCACCCATCAGCATGGGAGGGTTTCTGGGCCTTGGCTCATTAAATTCAGTCCCGGCTTCCTTGGCTTCTTTCTTCCGCTTGTCCCACTCAGCCAGCTTCGCGGGAAGCTCTTCTCGGTCCTTCTTCACTTTGGCGCGGTCCAGTTCTGCATTCTCTTCAGCTAAACTCTTAAGCAGTTCATTGCTGCTTGCCATTCCCATCTCCGGCGTCAGAAAACGGCCCGACGGCTGTCCGCCCACGGCTCCGATCATGATAGCAACCGGCACCTTCAACTCTTTATGCAGCGAATAGGCAAACGCAAATCCAAGCGCCGAATAATTACGGGCGATCTTCGGGTCAGCGGCCATCCATCCGCCTCTGTCAAACATCCTGAGCCCCGGCACACTCTCCTCCGACCACTTCTTCAGAACAGGGTCTCTGTTACCGCGGAGGCAAAGAATGAAATGCCAATCCATGTTCGACTGACCGGAGCCGATCCAGACTTCGCCTACGACGACGTTGGAGAACTGCGTACCGGATACTTTGAGCTCACGTCCTTCCGCGGATGCTTTCATCTTGTCCAGTTTGATCATCCACTTGCCGTCATCGCCTGCCTTTGTATCTTTCTTTTGTCCGGCGAATTCGACAACAACCTTCTCACCCTTATCAGCCGTCCCCCATATCGGCACTTCCATATCACGCTGCAAAACCATGTGATCGCCAAATACCGGCGCAACTTTTACCTCGGCGACTGAGGATGACAGCGCAAACAGCGCCAATAATAGAGTAGGTATAATTGTTTTTTTGTTCATATTTCTATTCACTT
>JADHWI010000029.1 GCA_016783565.1 Kiritimatiellia bacterium | reverse complement strand
ACCAGGGACGGACCTGCCGCCTTTGCGGCCATGCCCAGCGTTATCGTAACCGAGAGATCTTTTCGTTGTTGTGCTGCTGGGTCTCTGTAGTGAATCTTAACGGCCCGGGGGTTGTAGGCGTGTGCTCCAGGCGAAAACAGTTTCGGCCTTCCGCTTTGCACTATGTGACATCCGCCGTGTTGCTGGGGATTGTGTGGGTGTCCTTCGGACGGTTGATTTTATGCGTGGTGCTCTGACTGCAGGCACGCTGTGACGCTACGCGTCAACCCGTCGATGAATTGTTGTGGGCCGAATTGCTCGGCATGTTGACGAACGGCACGCGGATTCCACGTCGTGGATGCGCAGGCTTCGACGGCCTGGGCAAGCGATTCAACTGATTGTTCATCAAAGAATACTCCGCTGACACCATCGTTTACGGTTTCTGTAGCGCCACCTTTTCGGAACGCAACCACCGGTTTCCCGCAGGCCTGGGCTTCCAGCGGCACAATGCCGAAATCTTCTTCCCCCGGAAAGATCAGCATGCGGCAGGAGCGGTAGAGTTCAAGCACACTTTCGTCGGTCTGCCATCCAAGGAACTCTACGTTGCCGGCGGCTTTTTTTCGCAGGTGATCAAACTCGGTTCCCGTGCCGACTACTTTGAGTGGGTACCCTAAGCGGCTATATGCTTCCACGGCAAGGTCCACACGCTTGTAGGGCACCAGGGCGGAGACTACGAGATCAAAGGAGCATTCTGATGTCGTGGTTTCGTCAGGCGTACAACGGTGTACGTCTACAGGCGGAAAAACGATGTCTGATTCTCGTCCGTAGGCCATGCGAAGTCGATCCTGAACGTGTTGACTGATGGAAACAAAGCGATCAACGCGCGAAGCGGTGGTGCGGTCCCATCGGCGCAGTGCAGACAGAATGGGTTTGGCGATGACCGCTTTGAGCGAGTTGGAGCCGAAGTACTCCTCATAGAAGCACCATGCGTAACGCATGGGGGTGAAGCAGTAGCACAGGTGTCGGGTTTTTCCTGTCGGGCGCAGAGACTTGGCCACGCAGTGGCTGGTGCTGATAATAAGGTCGGCTTCCGGTGGCATCATGTGTCGAATGGCTGCAGGAAACAGCGGAAGGAAATTGCGGTAGCTTTTGGTGATGCCTGGAACGCGCTGCAGGAATGAGGTGTGTACCGCATGCGCATTGATCGTTTCAGAAACGGCATCGCGGTTGTAAAGCAGGGTATAGATGGGTGCCGAAGGGAAGGCCTGGCAAAGAATTTCCAGGACGCGTTCACCGCCGCGCATACCGGTTAACCAGTCGTGGCATAAGACGACGTTCAGGTCAGACCATTCTTTTGGATAATGAAGTTCAGTGCTCATGTTTTTTTATACGTTGACCTGTTTCTGTGTAGATTTTCAGGGTTTCTGTTGCTGACTTGTGCCAGGAGAAACGGGCTGCCTGTTCGGACCCGCGTTTGCGAAGATCGGCGGAGAGGGCGGGGGTGGTGAGGACTTCGACGATAGTGTTTACGTAGCCGGTCACGTCATCGGGATCGACGATCCTGGCCGCTTCGCCGGCGACCTCGGGGAGTGATCCGCCATTGCTGCAGACCACGGGAAGTCCGGAGGCCATGGCCTCCAGAATTTGCAGACCGAAACCTTCATACCGTGATGGATGCACGAGCACATCCGATTCCCGATATAGTTGAGCCAGGGCCTCGTGTGAGAGGTAGCCGGTCCAGCCCACACGGTCCTCAATGCCCAGTTCTTTTGCCAGTTCGATGGCCTGGGGGTATCGATCGTCCGGTGGTCCGGCCAGAATCAGACGAACAGGAAATGGACAGCGGCGTGTCAGTTCGTCCGCAACACGCACCAGCAGCGGGACGTTCTTATAGGGGTCGGCTCGACCAACATAGAGCAGGTGCCTTTCAGCGTTGGGCGGTGCGGACTTCTCTTCCAGTGGTGAGAAGTAGTGCGAAACGCCGTTGTAGACGACGTGCACTTTGTGCTGTTGTTCCGGAGGCACATGCAGGAATTCGTGGATGTCGGCTTTGGACTGTTGGCTGACGGTGATGACCGCATCCGAGGCGGTTGCGACGCGTTGCATGAGCCGCTTGAATATTGGCATCAAGCGGGTTTTTTTCGACTTGGGGGCATGGTCGGGGAATTTCAGAGGAATGACATCATGCACCGTGGTTATATAAACGGGCTGACCGGGTTGCCTTCGTCGCGGTAGCATCGGGATCATATAGTTTGGGGAGTGAAAGACGTCGGCCTTCAGGGAGCGCAGTAGCGAAGGAAGTAGACATTGATTACGAATAGAAAAAACGCTGTAGGGAACGAGCTGCACACGCACGTTATCCGCGTGGTTGATCCCGGTTTCTTTTTCTGTCCGTACGGCCAGATCAGGATTATCGAACAGTGCGATATACTGGTTGTTGGCATCCAGCCCCGGCAGCTCGCGCAGCAGTTCCTGGGTGTAGGCTCCAATGCCGGACACTTTTTCAAAAATCCATCTGGCGTCTATGACAATGATCATGCGCACACCTCGCGATAAACGGCCAGCGTGTCACGGGCGGTTCTATTCCAGGAGAATTGTTTGCAGCGTGCGGACCCGGCATGAATGAGGGTGTCACGAGCGGTGGAATCGGTCAGAATATGCATGATGTTCTCTCGCCAGAGATCCGCATCGAATGGTTCGATCAGGATGGCTCCATCACTGAGCACTTCCGCCAGAGATCCACCGGCGGATGAGATCACGGGCGTATTGCAGGCCATGGCCTCCAGTGGTGGCAATCCGAACCCCTCGTAGTGCGACGTTGTGAGAAACAGATCTGCTCCCGCATAGAGTCCGGGGAGATTTTCTTCTGAAACATAGTTAATGATACGGATACGATCGGCAAGCGGCGACGTGCGTATACGCTCCATCGTGGATTCGACTTTCCATCCTGGCATCCCGGCAATCACGAGATCGCCATCGTAGTCATGCAGGTTTTCGAATACCTCAACCAGGAACCCTATGTTTTTGCGTGGTTCAATGGTGCCGACCGTCAGAAGGTAGGGGCGTTCCAGATTCAGTTGTTTGCGGATGGTTGTTGTGATGCATGCGTCTGGAGCGGTGAATCCGTCTGCAGCGGCAAGATAGGTTGTTTTCACTTTGCCGCGCGACGCGGGGAAGAAATGGTGGATTTCTTCGGCTGAGAAGTTCGAGATGGTGATGATCGCATCTGCGCGTTCCACGGTATCGGCGATTCGTTTGCTCAGGTAGTCATAGTTGCGCGATTCTGCAAATTCCGGAAAACGCATGAAGCTCATGTCATGGATGCTGACAACGGATTTTCCCTGAGTAAGAGGGGGGAGGATGAAATTGGGTGAATGATAGAGGTCTGCGGAACCGGACAACCAGTTGGCAGGGGGCCAGGAGAGTGTTTTCCAAAGTCCCTGCACCACGCGACCGGGACACCATTGTACGGCTTTGTGTGTGGCTTCGGGGCCGACTCCGGGTAAACCGTTACGCTTGAAATCGAAATAGAACAGACGAAGCTTGTCGTGATCGAGCAGGGGTGCCATATGCCGCACAAGTTGCAGCGTATAGCGTCCCACACCCGCACGCTGTGCCACCGCGGATTGAACATCAATACAGATTTGCATGCCGCAGAACGGTACCCGCTTGCCGCTTTTATTTAAAGGGCAAAGTGCGTGGTTCCTTCTGCGGAAGTTATTGGGTCGGGGTCGTCTGGCCATTCTTTTCGGGGGAAAATCAAGTTGCCTTTAAGGTGTTGCCATCAGTTTTTCTTAAATATAGACTTCCGTGCATGATGAATGTTCTTTTTCTTGCACCCCATCCATATTACCAGGAACGAGGTACTCCTATTGCAGTAAATCTTCTCCTGAGGGTTCTTTCCGAGCGAGGGGATAAGGTGGACATCTTGACGTATCACGAGGGGGAAGATCGCGGGTACAAAGGTGTGACTATCCATCGCATAAAGAACCTGAAGCGCATTCGCAATATCCGCCCCGGATTGTCATTAAAAAAGATCATATGTGATTTTTATCTATACCGTCAGGCAGTGAGTCTCTGCCGCGAGCAGTCTTATGATGTGATTCATGCTGTTGAAGAATCGGCTTTTATGGCCAAGCGCCTCAAGAGACGTTTTGGAATCCCCTATATTTTCGATATGGATTCCTCTATGCCTGAGCAGATTGTTGAAAAGAAAAAGGCATTCTCTTTTATGCTGCCTGTGATGAGACATATGGAGAATTCTGCGATCAAAGGAGCGGCAGCGGTCCTATGTGTTTGCGACAGACTTATCAAGATAGCGCAAGACGCTGGAGGCAGGAATGTTACCTTGCTTACAGACATTTCTTTGCTGGGGCTTAGTGGTGTTGAACCGGATGACCTCGTAGAAGATATTGAAACGCAAGGCACCGTGTTTATGTATATCGGTAACCTTCAGCCATATCAGGGGATTGATCTGGTTCTCGATGGTGTTGCGGCATGCTCGCCAGATATTGAAATGACCATCCTGATCATAGGAGGCGCAGTCTCTGATGTTGAGTTTTATCGTGAAAAAGCGCAGAGCCTGGGCATTGGCGATAAGGTGCAGTTTCTGGGGCCTCGTCCGCTGTCAATGATGTCAAAACTGTTTGATCTTGCGGATGTCCTGGTTTCACCCCGAACCCAGGGCATTAACACGCCCATGAAGATTTATTCGTATCTCGATTCGGGAAAAGCGGTTCTTGCAACTGATTTGCCGACGCACACGCAAGTGATGTCAAGTGAGTCAGCCTTTCTCGTCAAGCCGCATGCAGACGCTTTTGCTGAAGCCATGACTATATTGGCATCCGATGGTGAGCTTCGCGCAAGACTTGCGTCTTCGGCCAGGGCGCTTATCCGTGAAAAGTATTCATGGGAGATCTTCAGCAGAACGGTTAACGAACTGTATGACAAGCTGTCCGATGGTTAGCGCGCGTTAGAGGGAGTAACTTTCGGAGCCCGGGAAGATCGCTCCTTGTGCCATCTCTATTTCTTTGGCGACACGCATCGCATCCCAACCTTTTTCCTCTGCCATGATCGCTGCCGCCGCAGCAAGTGCTGTGTGATCACTTATTCCGGCCGATCCCAGTTCGGTGCGTCGGTAGACGGTATCGCAGAGGGTTTGTGCCATGTCGTTTCGGGAGGCTTGAAGCACTTCAGATTTTAACACGTCCGTCTGGTCGGATAATGTCTCGGAATTTGTGAGCAAGTCACGATAAGTGGAGCCGTAGTTCAGGGCGAGCTGGGGTGAGCCGCCGGCCTCCCGGACGTTCTTCTGCAGTTGGTCGAACGTTTCGAAGTTTGAGCCGGGAAGTTTCTGGTCATCGGAAGTTGGCCTGTTCCTGTTGTGACCCAGTTTTCGTTCAACCATTGATATGGCTTGGCGTGCTTCAGTGGTTGCGGTTGTGTACTTGATGCTCACGACTGAGCAGAGCCCTTCAATACCATCAACGGCTGCGTGATCAATCATCCTGCTGTGTCCAAGTAGTTGTGGGTCACGTTCGTTATGCGTTGCCTCAACGGTTGGGAGAAGGCCCGCGTGCATGATCGCGATATCATCTCTGGTTAAGGATGATGGATATGCCGTATTGAGATCCCTGATAAAAAGATCGATATCCTCGTCAGTGACCTTCAGTGCTGAAGGTGGCCCTTCGTGAGATCGATAGTATGTACCCGCCAGAGTGCGGCCTCTCCACGGCATCAGGAAGAGAAGCCGGGTGCCGGTATCAGCAGCGAAAGAAAGACCTGCCGCGATATCGGGTATGAGTAGTCGTTTCAGGATAAAATTCACAGAGAGTGCGAGCCCTGGTATAATCGGCCTGATCGGTTTGCTCATGGTGCCCAGTAGTTCGTCGGCCCATGGGCCCGTACAGTTAAGCACTATGCTGGCATCTATTTCTGATGTTTTTCCGGTTAGTTCGTCTTTAACCATGACGCCGCTGACCCTGCTGTTTGCTTCTTTGAAACCCTTCACGGTCAGGTAATTGGCTGTTTGTGCGCCGGCGGCTTCCGCCGCCTGTACCATTGCCAGAACCAACCGTTCTGTATTGTAAGCGACGGCATCATGCCAGAGTGCGGCACCGGTAACGCCTTGCGAGCTGATCCCGGGAAGAAGCTGCATGCATGTTGATTTTTGAATCACTTTGCCGCGCGGGATGTTTTTCTCAGGGTCACCAAGAGTGTTGCGGTCAAAGGTAAGGATATCGTTTAGAAGCATCCCCATGAAAAGTGCTTCTTTGCCCTTCATGCTATGCCCTTTAGTCGGCATTGCGCATGGTAGTGGGTGTACAAGGTGGGGGGCAATGGACATTAATTCGCGTCGTGCAAGCGACGAGCTGCGTGTTCTCGCGAAATTGAGCTGTTGCAGGTATCGAAGTCCACCGTGGATAATCTTCAGGCTGTTTGCGGACGTGCCCGAGCAGAAATCGGCTTTTTCGATTAAGGCTGTTGATAAACCGCGTAAAGCCGCCTCTCGAGCGGCAGCAGCGCCATAAACGCCGCCGCCGATGATGAGTACGTCAAACTGGCTGCTGGATAATGTGTCAATATCACGAATCATAGTTTGAAATAATGACAGGTAATTGTATCTATGTCAAAATCCCCCTCCAGATTGACAGTGAATAGTCAATAATGCTAACAACCCTCTGCACTTAACGGAAAGGTACTATGTTAAAATCTATTACTTTGTTGGGGTCGTCATCGGGTCGGAATGCCGGTGATGCGGCATTGATGTCCAGTATTATGGATGCTGTGGATGCGGCGTGCGGTACAGAACTCTTGTATGAAATCCCCACGATTAAACCAGCTTTTGTCCGGGATAATTACAGCACGCGGGTAAAACCCATCGGTATTTTGCCTTGGAATCTCTCCGTAAAGATGATGGGTTTGCCTACCTACAGGTCTGTTATGAGGACCGATCTAACCATCATTTTTGATGCCATTTTGTTTGATCGCGCGCTTTACAATCCACTTTTCAATTTCCTGCACACCTTGCATCTTCTGTTGCCTCTTGCCAGGAAACGGGGCAAGAAGATGGTATTCTTTAATGTGGGTGCGGGCCCTGTGAATACGGCAGCAGGAAAGAGAATGCTTCGAGATCTTGGCGATATGATGGATTTTATTACGGTAAGGGATAAGGCGTCTTTCGATATCCTTAAGGATATCGGGGTTGCCAATAAACGTCTGATTATTGCGGCAGACTCGGCGCTTTGTGCGAAACCATCCAGCGATGAGGCCGTCGATCGCATACTGTCTAAGCTTGGCATGGCTGGCGAGAAGGAGATTTTGGGGCTCAACGTCAACACTTACTTAAATACATGGGCTAAAGCCAATGTCGATCCATTGACCCGAGAGCAGTTTGTCGAGACCTATGCCTCTGCGGTAAGCAAGGTTCTTGAGAAGATTAATGTGCCCGTACTTCTGGTTGCAACACAGCATCAGGACGTTGGACTGTCGAAGGAGATCATGTCCAGGATCGTGTCGAACAATAAAGTGGCGGTCGTGTCAAATGTTGAAAACAGCCATTACGATATCAAAGGGGTGCTTGGCAGGGTTTCGCTTCTTTATGGAATGCGTCTGCATTCAATGATTCTGGCGGCATCGGAACTCACTCCCGTGGCAGGTCTGGCATATCAGCCCAAGGTTGATTATTTCTTCGAGATGCTTGGATTGCCTGAGCAAAGTCTTAGCTTTGACTGTTTTTCGGACACGAAAGTGGCGGAACATATGCTGCAAGCCTGGGAGAAACGGAACGTGCTGAGAGACCGTCTCGAAAAACGCATACCGGAGCTTCAGAAAAAAACAAATATTGCAGCGGACCTTGCCGGCTGCATGTATCGAGGAGAAGACCTGGACAAGGCTATCTCGCTTTCATTCGACGAAAATAGTCACGCATTAACGTGATCACGATAGGTGTGAGGGCGATCAGTGCGATAAGGTTCGGGATAGCCATGAGTCCGTTCATGCCGTCGCAGAAGTCGATGACCATGTCGATCTTGATCATGGAACCGAGCACGATGAATAGCAGGTAGATGCAACGGTAGGGGCGGACCGCTTTTTTCCCGAAGAGATAGTCGGCGGCTCGATCCCCGTAGTATGACCAGGATATCAGGGTGGAGAAAGAGAAGAAGACGATTCCGATTGCCACCAGGTCGGCACCCCAGGCGGAACCCAGCCCGATTTTAAATGCTTCTCCCGTGAGTAGTCCCTTGGCAATTTTCTCTCCGCTCTCCAGCGTGACTTCGTGTGCACGGGTTAGCACGATGACCAGGGCGGTGATTGAGCAGATGACGATGGTGTCGATGAATGGGCCGAGCATGGCGACCAGCCCTTCGCGCACGGGTTCCTTTGTGCGTGCAGCTCCGTGAGCCATGGCTGCTGATCCCAGCCCCGCCTCGTTTGAAAAGAGGCCTCGGGCGACACCGGCCCTGATCACGCCGCCCAGCAAGCCGCCGGTCACGGCTTCCGGTGCGTGAAAGGCTCCATAGAAGATGCTTTGGAAGGCGTCCGGTATCGCGGTAATGTTCTTGAAGAGGATAACCAGTCCGCCACCTACGTAAAAGAGGCACATGAAGGGGACGATCTTTGATGCGAATTTTCCGATGCTCTTGATGCCGCCCAGGATGACCGCTCCTACTAAAATGGCGAAGATGATGCCGATTGCCGCATTGACCCACACATTGGAGTCTCCGTTGCCTGAGTAAATCAGCCCGTTCAGGCTGACGGCCACATTGTTTGCCTGGAACATGTTACCGATTCCAAAGCTGGCCAGCACGGTGAAGACGGCAAAAAGGACTGCAAGCCACTTCCATTTTTGCCCCAGCCCCTGCTCAATGTAATGCATGGGCCCTCCGTGCGCTTCACCGGTTTCGTCGATGCGCCGAAAATGCACGGCGAGGGTGCAGGAGGTGAACTTGGTGGCCATTCCCACCAGGGCGGTGATCCACATCCAGAAAGCGGCACCCGGTCCGCCCATGAGAATGGCCGCAGCCACGCCGACGATATTTCCGGTGCCGATTGTGGCGGAGAGTGCAGCGGACAGGGCTTGGAAATGGGTGATCTCGCCTTCGTCCTTTTCATTGTCATAGTCGCCCTTGAGTACTCGAATGCCATGGGCAAAACCGCGGAGCTGTACCACACCCAGTCGGATGGTCAGGTAGAGGCCGGTTCCCACTAGGAGCACCATCAGGGGGACACCCCAGATGAAACCGTCAATGGTTGATATCAGTTCAGCAATGCTCATGGAGTTTTCTTTCTGTAGTGTCGGTCATGGCCGCATGAAGTCTATTTCGCAATGTGATAGAGGTGTTTGCCTGTTCGTAAGATAATGGCGTTATCCACAAAGGCGGGTGTGGCGAAAATATCGCGGGCGGAGAGCTTGTTGGTGGCTACTGGTGTATAGGCATCGCCGGTTTTCAGTACCGTTGTTTCCCCTGTTTGATTGGTGAGGTAGATTCTATTGGCGGCCAGTACCGGGGAGGAGAGAAATTTTCCGGCGAGTTTCTTTTTCCAGATGGGGTCGCCTGTGAGTGCATTGACGCAGCAGAATTCTCCGGAATCTTTGATCCAGTAGATGCGCTCTTTCAGTACAACGGGGGAGGGGATGGTGGGTGCCAGTCGCCTGGTTTGCCATGCAACGTGAGATTTTGTGACATCTCCGCTTCCATTGTGACGTATGGCCATCACCTGATTGCCGCTGAAACCAGTGCAGAAATAGATCATGCCGTTGGCTTCGCTGGGTTGGGCCGCCAGCGAGAATCCGCGACCATGTTTTACGCGCCAGAGTTCCTTGCCGTTTGTGGGGTTGTAGGAGGCGATCCATTGCGCACCGGGTGCGACGAGCTGGGTGCGTCCGGCAGCGCTGAACACAATAGGCGAGGAGAATGATTTATGATAATCGCCGTTGTTGCCGCTCATGGGAGGTCTGGCGGTTTTCCATACCTCTTTTCCATTATCGGTATTGAGGGCCGTGAGGTATTGTTGATTGCGTCCATCACGAAGCAGGATTAAGCGATTCTTATAAAGCATGATGGAGCTTCCCGGGCCGACTTCATGGTCCAGAGGGAGGCGTTTCTTCCATCGAACCTCGCCGTTTTCTGTGCTCAGGCATGCGGTTCCATATGTGCCAAAATCACAAAAAAGACGGTCGTCACCCAGTACGGGGGTAGGGGTCGCGAAGGTGTTCATGGTGTGAACCGGGTCCGGCTTTTCAATGACGTCAATCTCTGTCTGCCATTGGAGTTTGCCTGTTTTGAGATCAATGCACAGTGCGACCAGCGTGATGCGCCTGGCAAAGAAGCTCATGTTGTTTCCGTACTTTTTCTTGCTAACCTCCTCTTCCAATGCGGTGGTCAGGTAGATGTTGTTCTTGCTGACGACGGGTGATGAATGGCCGCGCCCGGGTATGGCGGTCTTCCATTGGATGTTTTCAGTATCGCTCCAGTTCAGCGGTGGCGTTGCGGTGGTGCTCGCAATGCCGTTGGCCTGGGGCCCCCTGAGCTGTGGCCAGTCTTTACCGATGCCTTGTGAAACGAATAATACGAACATGAGAAGGATAAGTATGCTTGATTTCATGAATTGGATACTAGTACAGCCCTGCTTACATTTCAATAACAGGAGGCTTTTGTCTTCTATTCTTGCATGGAGGTTGTACATACAAATGTCGGATGTGTTTCGCCGCAGGGAGGCAAGCTCATGATAAAAAGCGTGAATCTTGAAAAGCGCGTGTTGACTCGTTTCCGGGGAATGCCTATCTTTGGCGAGATGTTTTGTGTGCTCCCCGGGGGAGGAGCTTGATCGTGCGTGAAGGTTGGTGAGGCATATATCCGTGGTTGATAAAAACGATTCATTAAAAGTGGCTATCCTAGGGAAACGGGCGCTTGTGGATGTACGGGGCAGGGGAACCTTCAATCTTGGGCCGGTGTTGAAACAATTTGGTGCGGCATCCGTGACCAAGCATCAGTGTGACCGGATCATTATGAATATGGCGGGTTGCGAAACTATGGACAGTACGTTCATGGGGGTGATTGCAGGGTTGGCAATGCGCATTAAACGCGACCGTGATGGTTCTTTAACGATGGTCAACTTATCGGAGCGCACCTCGCAATTGTTGTCAACACTGGGGCTTGATCGTGTTGTCAGTGCTTTTCGAGCTGCAGAGAGTCCCCAGGAGGATGTTGCGCTGTTCGAGCGTGGCGAGGATCTGTCTGCGGTAAACGTAGAGGCGATAGACCGTGCAGAAAATGTAAAGACCATGCTTGATGCGCACAAGGATCTGGTTGCTGTAGCGCCTGAGAATCTGGCGCGCTTCCAGGATGTCATTGAGTACCTTAACCGTGATGCGGTGGAATTGCAGGACGAGACCTCGTGACCGTATCCATTGCGGAAGCCTGCTTGGCGTGACATGTTCAATAATGCAACATCCCTTATTTTGATTCTGCTGTTGGGTGCCAACGTTTTGGCTCTGGGAGCAGCCGTTTGGCTTGTCTATGTGTTGAGACGGTTGCGCCGCGAGCGAAACGAACTGCTTCAGCAGAAGGATGTTGTTTTTAACTTCGTTTATGATGTGAGCGAGGTGTTTGCGGAAAGTGAAGCGGTTGATTTAACGGGACTTCTGAAGCGAGTGCTGTCGTATGCATTGCGCACTGCGCGTGCCGGTGCCGGTGCATTGTACATGGTAGATGCGGATGGTGTTACACTTACGGCGGAAGCCGTGGCGGGTGTGTTTCCGCCAGTCGTGGATGGTTTGGATGCGACGTATGAGAATGCGCTCAGCAAGGTGAAACATGTGGAGGGGCTGGTTCGGGCGCAGAAGGCGCGGGCGGGCTCCGGTCTCGTGGGTGAGGCGTTCTCCCGTGAGGGGGCGGTGCTTATTGCGGACGCGGAGATTGATGCGCGAGTGCCGTCGTTTGAACCGGATTTTCTGCATATTCACTCATTGCTCCTGGTTCCGCTGCGTTTTCGCCATGAAGTGTTGGGCGTGCTGGTGGTGATTAACAGAATTGATGGCATGCCGTTCAACATGTCGGACGCCGATTTATTGCAGGCGTTGATTGATCAGGCGGCCGTCTCTGTTCACTATGCGCAGATCAGTGTGGCTTTGGACGAGAAACGACGATTTGACTATGACCTCGGCGTCGCTCGGGAGATTCAAGCTGCATTGCTTCCCGAGAAGCTTCCAGAGATGGCGGGTTTGCATATGACGACATTCAGCGTGCCTGCCCGGCAGATTGGTGGCGATTATTATGATGTGATTCCAATTGATGAAGATCATTTGGGTCTGGTCGTGGGGGATGTCTCCGGCAAGAGCATCTCTGGAGCGATCATCATGGCCATGTGCCGTTCGTTGTTGCATGTGACAGCACGGGAATGTTTGAGTCCTGCTGAGACGCTGCGGCGGTTGAATGCCATGTTGGGGCATGATATTGGCGAAGATCTTTTTGTCAGTATGGCTTATGCGGTGCTCGATGTGAGGTATCGTCGTGTGGTGTTGGCTCGTGCCGGGCACGTCGAGCCGCTTTTGTTCTCGGCATCCGAGAATAAAGTACGCATGATTGAAAGTGATGGTATTGCACTGGGGTTGACGTCCCCGGAAATCTTTGATCCAGCATTGCAGGAAGTCCAAGTGGATATTGATTCTGGCGATATGTTGGTCCTTTATACCGATGGGGTGACGGAAGCTCGATCCGTGGATGGCCAGGAGTGGGGCTTGCCAAATCTTGTGCAGACCGTTGAAGATGTGGGTAGAGAAGTAGGGGGGACGAAACGATTGGCCGGGACGATTCAAGAGCGATTGCTCGCTTTTGTCGGCGAAATGGCCCAGTATGACGACATGACATTGTTGGCATTCAGAATGGATTGCACAGATGGGACGTGAAATAGAGGAGCAGAATACGGTGGCAGAAGCGGATGTAAAGCCCTCCGAGGATCCGGCGGCTATCTCGGAGGAAGAAAAACAGGTGGACGGTAAGAAGGCGGAAAAATCCAGAAAAAAGCGAGGCAAGCACAAGGCCAGGGGCTCTCAAAAAAGCACGAAGGCTGAAGCAAAAGAGGACGCGTCGGGCGAAAATCCGGTGGACGTGGAGGGGCTTCAAAATCGCTTGCTGAGGCTACAGGCTGATTTTGATAATTACCGCAAGCGCACATTGCGCGAAAAAGAAGAACTCTGGAGTCGGGCACACGCGGATGTCATAGAAGAGTTTTTGCCTGTTCTGGATCATATGGACCTTGCGCTTGAGGCGGCTGACAAGCATGGTGCCCCCCAGGCGTTTGTGGAAGGATTCCAGCTTGTGCGTGGCCAGATGGGCAGCACATTGAAGAAATTTGACCTGGTGCCGCAGGATGTAGTGGGGCTTGAGTTTGACCCCAACCTGCACGAAGCTGTGGCGCACATGCCCTCTGATGACGTTCCTGCAAATTCCATTGTGGCGCAGGCCCGTCGGGGGTATTTACTGGGAGACCGTTTGTTGAGGGCCGCGCAGGTGGTGGTATCCAGCGGAGCCGCAGAAAGCACGCAGCCGGAAACGCCTGGCGAAAACGCAGATTCCTGAGAGTAGAAAGAGGGCGAGATCAGTGGCGACAAAAAAAGATTATTACGAGCTTCTCGGCATTAAACGCGATGCGACGCCGGAAGAAATAAAGAAGGTTTATCGTCGTTTGGCGATGAAACATCATCCGGATAAAAATCAGGGCGATAAAGCGTCGGAAGAGAAGTTCAAGGAACTGTCTGAAGCGTATGAAGTATTGAGCGATACTGAAAAGCGTGAAAAGTATGATCGGTTCGGCCATGATGGTCTGCGTTCGAGTTTCGGTCCCGGTGGATTTGATTTTAATCGTGACTTCACGCATGCCTCGGACTTGCAGGACATTCTGGGCAGCCTGTTCGGGGACGGTGGCGGCATATTTGATGATTTCTTCGGCGGAGGTCGCCGCCGCACGTCACGGACAGGACCGCAGCGTGGCGCGGACTTGCGATTCGATCTGGAAATTGATTTGGAAGAAGCGGTCTTTGGGTCTGAACGCGAAATTACCATTCCTGTTGGAACAGATTGCTCCGATTGCAAAGGATCAGGCGTTGCCAGTGGCAGCAAACGCGAACGCTGTCGGCATTGCAATGGTTCTGGAAATGTGATTTCTGGCGGTGGTTTCTTTCAGGTTCGTCAGACTTGTCCGGTTTGCGGAGGCGAGGGGACGATCATTCGTAAGCCCTGTAAGACGTGTGAGGGCGCCGGGCGTATCAAAGTGCGTAATCGCCTTAACCTGAAGATTCCACGTGGTGCGGAGACCGGAGTGCGTTTGCGCCTGGCGCAGAAGGGGGAGAGCGGTGCACGGGGAGGTCCGGCAGGAGATCTTTATGTCGTGTTGCATGTGCGCAAGCACGATCTCTTTGAGCGTCGTGGGGATGATCTGTATTGCACGGTGCCGGTTTCGTTCGAGCTTGCGGCTTTGGGTGGAGAGGTGCGCGTGCCGACTGTGGATGGCTATGCCAAACTTAAATTGTCGCCAGGTACGCCGGCGGGCAAAGTGTTTCGTCTGCGAGGAAAGGGCATTGAGAACGTGGAGGGGTATGGTCGTGGGGACTTGCATGTTCGGGTAAACCCGGAGGTGCCTGTGCATCTCAGTGGTGCCCAGAAGAAACTGCTGAAGCAGTTTGCTGCAGACGTTGGAGAGACCAACTACCCCCAGGGAGAACAGTTCGCCAGTAGGGTGAGTTCTTTCTTTGAGCGTCGCGAGACGATGAAGAAATAGGTGCCGCTCACGAGCGCGTTCTACAGCAGGAGTTCATGGCCGCATGCATCGGTGTTACGTCATGCCGGAAGACTGGAGGGACGATGGGACTGTCGTGCTTTCGGCGGATGTCTGTCATCATTTGATGGATGTGCTCAGGATTCAGGTTGGTGAGCATATTGTGCTTTTCGATGGACAGGGTCGGGAAGCCAGGGCCGACATTACGGCGATAACCCGACGTGTACCGTTGATAAAGATCATTTCTTCCGAGGTTCACGAGAAGTCTCCCTTGCAACTCATTTTGGTCCAGGCTATTGCAAAAGGTAAGCGCATGGATCTTGTCATGGAAAAAGCAACCGAGATTGGTGCCACGGAGATTTGGCCAGTTCTTTCTGAACGCGTGGTGGTGCGGTTGAATGACAAGCAGCAGCGTGAGCGTCAGGAACGCTGGCAGCGTGTTGTGGTCGGAGCTGCACGGCAGTGTGGCACGCCCTGGATGCCGCACGTTCAGGCTGTTACAGATGTAACAGAAATGGGTGGTACTCTGAAGGGGTATGACTGTGTGTTGCTGGCTGCGGTGGATGCTGGAGGCGACCATCTTGGGGATGTGGTGTCACGTTCCTGGGATGCAGGTGCCAGGCGCATGGCTTTGTTGATTGGTCCGGAGGGGGATTGGACGGTCGAAGAGCAAGCCCTTATGCGTGGATGGGGGGCGAAGCCTGTTAGTTTGGGAGAACGGGTTCTGCGCGCGGAGACCGCTGCGTTGTTCGGATTGAGCGTGATCGTGTCAACCTGTCGTTGAGGTGGGTTCAGGAGGACGCTCTGCCTTGCTAAACTTACTGTTCCCGGATGGGTCGGCGAAAAAGGATTTCGCTGGCGGGGAAATTCCGAATGACGCCTGGATGGGTTTCCAGTTTGATGGTGCCGTCAGGGGTTTCCTCAATAAAGACGCCCTTGTAGATGGCGTTCTTTGTGACGATCTCGCAGTCGGGGATGAAGAGCTTGATTAACTTCTTGTGGAAGGCTGCGGTTTCATCTCGTTCAATCTTTACGAAGAATGATTCACCCTTGTAGCCTTTCTTGCTTAGCTGAATCTGATGCCTTCCTTCTGCAAGTTGTTCAATGAGGAAGGGTTCTGAAACGCGATCAGTTTCGGACTCCTTGGCGGCGGTGAGTCCGGTCTCCTGGCCGTCCACATAGACGGTCACATCTGAAGGTTCGGTAGAGAGTTCGATGGTACCGGTGTTTCCGGATAGTCGGAATTCTTCGGTTAACTCCTGTCCGAGCTCAAGTTCAACTGTACGGGCCATCATCTCGCAGCCTTCCTTTTCTGCACGCACACGGTATTCGCCGGGAGGCAGTGCTTTCAGGGTGACTGGTGCGGTTCCACGGAATTGATTTTCAACATATATTCGTGCCCCTGTAGGGCGTGTAACGATGGTAAGCATTGCGGGTAAAGGCTCCAGTACAGCCTGAATGGTTTCGGTCTGTCCTGCAGTAAGGCGTACTGAGTGGTTGTAGGTTTTGTAACCGTCCAGAGTGAGTTGTAGTGTGGTGTCGCCTTCAGGAACGCGGTCTACAGTGCATGGTGTTGTGCCTTTGGCAATGCCGTTAAGGATCAGGTTCGCACCTTCCGGATTGGAGTCTACGGTGAGCGATCCGGCATCAGACTCGAGCTCGACGAGAATCTTTCTGGGTGTACGGTCTTTGAGTTCTATGGGCACCTCGCGTGTGCGGCAGCCTTGAGCGGACAACTTCATGCGGTAAGTCCCCAAAGCAAGATCTGTGAGCAAAAGAGGTGTTTCGCCGTAATAGGCGCCATTGATTTCAATGCTGGCTCCTGGAGGGTCGGTATGCACGACGATAAGGCCGGTGATGGGTTCCAGCGTCATCTCAACATTGACTCGTTGTCCCGCAAGGATGCTGACGGTTTGCCGTGCTTCCTGGTAGCCTGATTTGGTTGCAACCAGAAGATAATCACCTTCAGGCATGTTATTCAGTGTGGTGGGAGTGCTGCTGGTCGGTTGGCCGTTGCATGTCAGACTCGCTCCTTCCGGAGTGACGTTTACATGGATTTGGCCAATGGTCTCCGTCTGTGAATGGACTGGCATGGCCAGGCATCCCGCAGCGATCACACTCCAGATAACCTGTTTTAATCCCGACATGAATTTCTCACTGTTGTGATGCCAGACGCGCTTCGACGTCCAGCAGTTTCTTTCTGGCTTCCTGGTGTCGCGTGTCTGCGCGATCTGGAATGATTTCGCAGACGATCCGCAGTTCACGTGCGGCCTGCCCCCAATCGCGCAGCCGAATCGCGCGTTCGGCAAGGAAATTCTGGTCGTTGTAGCGCACATCCAGCAATTGCTCGCATTCTCCAATTAACGAACGTAGTTCCAGATGATAGTCTGGTTTTTCTTCGACCGTTTCCAGGTACCACTCGGCTTCACGAAAGCTTTTGATGGCCTTTGCAAGATTGCCGAAGTCGACTTCGCGTTCGGAACGCAACTTTTTCCCGAGAGCGTATGCCTCTTCCGACATTTCAATAAGACGTTCAGCAGAAAATTGTATGGCCCACAACCCCAGCTCGTTTTTTCCGAAGGCTTCCAGGCTCTGGCGCACATTAATGACTTCTTCCGGTTCCACTCGGTTCTCGACTTGGACGCGATGCGTTTTGTGGCCGATCGTGACTGAGAGGTCCCAACGGTCAAGTGTATCGGGTTGCACCCCTTTGTACGCTTCTTTAAGGGCGAAGAATCCTGAGTTTCGTATGGTCCTGACAAGGTTTTGGAGCAATTCATCTGCAATGTCAGTTTCTTTCCTGACATGTCGATTATTGGCGATGTCGTCAATGGCGATTTGCAGGAGGTTGCCGTCCAGTATGAAGTGGTAGCGGAAGATGTTGTCAGGTGTTGCCTGGATCTTTTCGTAATTGATGTGTACGGCATCGGGTGTTGCAGATGCGCGTTCTTGTTCGTGGGTTTGTTCTTCAGGGGGTGTTCCGAGTTTTGGAACCCAGATTAGCAAGGCCAGAAGGATCATTGCGGCGGCAGCGGCGCATAACCACCGAAGACGCTGGCTGCGGTTTGTAGAACCGGTTTCTTGAGATTGCGACTGGAGACCAAGGTCGACTATCGCGCCCGCATCTGAAGTGGCTGCAGTTGTCTCGACCCGCATATGCGTATCGCCGATTACGATGATATCGCCTTTTTTGAGGGTTGTCTCATCGACAGCGTTTCCATTGACTATAGTTTGGTTGGCGCTCCCAAGGTCGGCAACGCAGAGCCTGCCGTCCGGTTTGCAAAAGACGCGGCAGTGGTAACGAGAAAGAAGGGGGTCCGTCAGAGCCGCATCATTCTTGGAGGAACGCCCGATACGGATGCCCTCTGCCGGAACAGGGATCAGTTTTCCTTGTTCAGGCCCCTGAATGACATTCAATGTAACCATGATTTCCGCACTCATTGCGTAGGATACTAGCAATGCCGGAAACCATGTGTCAACGGTTGGGGAAAAGTTTTATAAATGAATCTGTGTACTCACCCTGTCTGTGGCTTGTCAGGTGTGCATGGCTACGGGTTGCTAGAGGCCTTCCTGGATGAGTCGATTGATGATCGGGCCCAGCAAAATAAGAAACACGGCGGGGAAGATGAAAGCCATCAGGGGGAACAGCATTTTGACAGGGGCTTCATTGGCCAGCTTTTCCGCTCGCTCGAAGCGTCTCTGTCGCATCTGGTCGGATTGAATGCGCAGAATGGAGCCGATGCTGACGCCCAGCTCATCGGCTTGAATCAGTGCGTTGCATACGGAGCGCAAATCGGAAAGCCCGACCCGTTTGGCCAGTGCGTGCAGGGATTGCCCGCGCGTTTTCCCCAATTGAATTTCTCGCAGCAGGCGGATGAGTTCCTCGTTCAATGCATCAATAGGGCGACGGCGAATATTGCGCTGCATAGCGGTCATGAAATCCATGCCGGCTTCGACGGATAGCGTGAGCAGGTCCAGTACGAATGGCAGTGCGCGCTGAATGCTGCGATGGCGTTTCTGGATGCAGCGTTTGATCCAGAGATCCGGATATACATACAGCCATAATAATCCCAGGGTAACGAGGAGCCACTCTGACTTGTCAACGACGGATTCCGGAGCGGAGGCAGCCGCACTGCGGATAAAGAGCCACCAGATACTGCCGCAGACGATGGGAAGCAGAGCCTTCAGGGCCAGGATATCTTTGGCGCTGAGTGCGCCCTCCATGCCTGCGGAGATTAAGCGCGCCTGTAGACGTGTTGATGTTTTCTCGAATATTGGTTTGTCGAAGAATCGGGTCAGGTTGGGTGTCAGCGGCAGATGGAGGCGAATCAGTAATGGAAGTGAGCGTCGTTGCTGTCGTCCATCGGCGAGTGTGACGTACGTGATCTGTTGGGCCATTCTGGAGAAATGCCAGAACAGACCGCCGGCTGCGAGACCCCACATCGTTCCCAATGTTATACTTTGCCAGGACGTCATTACACATCAATCCTTATGATACGGCGGATGATCAAGGCTCCGCACGTGATGAGAATGGCCACGCCTGCGACGGTTGCAAAACCTATGGGCGAATGCAGAAACGGCTTCATGGTGTCCGGGTCGACGATCAGCAGCGCGATGGCGATGACGACCGGCATGGATCCGACAACAATGCCTTGCAGGCGCCCCTGGGCGGTCAGGGTTTTGATGCGCCCTTCAATGCGCATACGCTCGCGGATGGTGCCGGCAATCGTTTCAAACACCTCGGTCAGATTTCCGCCTGTCTGGCGTGCCACTTCAATGGTTTGAATCACCAGCGCCAGATCATCGCTCGGCACACGCGATTCGAGACTCACCAATGCTTCAGAGAAATTGACGCCCATGCGCGTTTGCTGCAGGAACAGGTCGAATTCCTGGGCAATGGGATTTTCGCCGGTCTTTACCACCGATTCGAATGCCTGCATGATGCTGAATCCTGCTTTTAACGCATTGCTCATGCTGATAAGCGTGTCGACGAGCTGCAAGTTGAATCGTTCGAGCCGTCGTTGCTTGAGGATTTTGAGTATCATGCGTGGAGCTTGAAGGGCTCCGGCACCAGCGAGGGTGCCGAGTGCGAGGCCAACAATCAGGCCCTGGCGTGAGCTCAGCCCTGCGGTGAGCATGAAGACCAGCAGGAAAGCGGCTGCTGCGGACGCCCATCCGGCTTCGGCGAGTCGACGCGGGGGGATAAAGATGAAAATGTCTTCGAATTGCCGTGCGGTGTCGTTTGAGTATTGTCCGGAGTAGGCCTCTGCACCGGATAGAAAAGCCTGGGCGATGACGTAGGCCAGTCCCGCAAAGCACGCTGCAAATAGAAAACAAATCAACCAGAACACGCTAAACATCCTTCCGCATGGGGTCGAACATTCCGCGGTCGATGGAGAAACCTTGTGCCGCGATGTCTTCGATAAAAGTGGGTACGGCGCCGGTAGGGGCAAAATGTCCGATCACTTGTCCGTTTTCGCCGACTCCTGTTTGCGTATGTTCGAAAATATCCTGCATGGTGATGAGATCCCCTTCCAGGCCTACGATCTCGGTTACACGCGTGACTTTTCGTGTGCCGTCACTGAAGCGGGATTCATGCACGATGACGTCAATAGCGGAGGCCACTTGTTCGCGGATTGCACGCACGGGCAATTCCATGCCGGACATGAGCACCATGGTTTCAAGACGCGAAATAACATCGCGTGGTGAATTGGCATGAATCGTGGTCAGCGAGCCGTCATGTCCCGTGTTCATGGCTTGCAGCATGTCGAGGGCTTCTGCGCCACGGCACTCTCCCACGATGATGCGGTCCGGGCGCATACGCAGTGCATTACGCACGAGATCACGAATCGTGATGGCACCCTTCCCCTCAATGTTGGGGGGGCGAGCTTCGAGACGCACCACGTGTTGCTGTCCCAGTCGTAGCTCGGCGGCATCTTCAATCGTCACAATGCGGTCATGGTCCGGCAGGTAATTGCTCAGCACGTTCAGGAGTGTGGTTTTTCCGGAACCGGTTCCGCCTGAAACGATGATGTTCTTTCGTAACATCACGCAGATGCGAAAGAATTCCGCCATGCTGGGAGTAAAGGTGCCGTAGTTCAGCATGTTCTGATCCGTCAGGGGTACTTTTGAAAATTTGCGGATGGTCAGGCAGGGACCAATGAGGGACAAGGGGTGAATAATGGCATTGACGCGTGAGCCGTCCGGGAGACGCGCATCGACATAGGGTTGGCTCTCATCGATACGGCGGCCAATGGGGGAGACGATGCGCTCGATAATGGCCAGCACCGAGTCGTCATTCATGAATGTACGATGGGTTCGAATCAACTTTCCGGCTTTTTCAATGTAAACTTTCTTGTGACCGTTGACCATGATCTCGGTGATATCGGGATCTTCCAATAGGTCTTCAAGCGGCCCCAGCTTGAGCGCTTCGTTGTAGACTTCCCGAATGAGTTCTTCTGAGTTAATGGTCGGTGGCAGACGGTTGCGTACGTCGTTTACGATGTCGACGATAGTCTCATGTGCGCGTTTCCCCAATTCTTCCGGGTCCACGTGCGCGGCGGTCATACGCCGTATGTCCATACGCTCCAGGAGTTCGCGATGAATCTGGGCGGTGATGGATCGTTTTTGTTCTATGAGGGAGTCGTCCTCTTTCTTCTCTTCTGGTGCCGTAACGGCGGGGGTGGGTTCTGGCTTCGGTTCCACGGCGGCAACAGGAGCCGGTGCCGTCGGGGCGGGCTCAGGTTCGGCGGGTACGGGTTGTGAGGCATGCATGATAAGTGAGTAGGGACCGACGCCGATAACCTGTTGAGGCTTTACTGCCGTGCGGTTACGAACGGGTGATCCGTTCACCGTTGTCGTGGCGCGTGCGTTGAGGTCGTCGATCCAGATTGCATCGTCGGTGATGGTCAGTACGGCATGACGACTGTCCACATCAGGGTGGGGCAGGCAGAGGCGACAATCATCATCGCTGCCAATGGTGTAGATTCCCTGTTCCACGTCAAAACTGCGCGGATCTTTGTCGGGTTGCCGGATTTCAAGTTGCATAGGTGGCCGTCCGTTTAGTGTGTGGCTTTGCCACCGAGGCGCATTTGGCGCGTTTTGTTCAGGTTGGGCAACTCGGTTTGCAAGTGCTGGAAGTTCACATCGGGTAGATCAGGTAGGTATGTGACATCGCCGGGATTGCGCAGGGCGAGGGAGAGACGGCCTTTGGATTCTTCTGCAAATACGAGCAATTCAGCTTCTCTTGGTGTGACCTCCAGGGTTACGGTGCTGTAGCTGGATTTTCGGCGTGAGTTGCTGGTCAGCGCGGCATCTTTAGCCAGTTTTTGGCCCGTAGCGAGCACGGTAACGTTTTGTAAAACGGTGAGCGTGACACTCTCAAGTTCCTCTGGATTGTCGGCTGAAGGAAGGGTGAATGTACCTAGAACATCCACCCGATCTTTCGGCTGTACCATTCCGCTGATGCCTTGTGCGCCGCCGATGTTCAGTGAGATTGCGCGCATGCCATGATCAATTGCTGACGCCAATCCGAAGCCGCCGGTGACGCCGCCTTCGATGTCTGACCAGAGAATCGGATTTGTGGCCTTAATATTGAACAGCACTTTTTTGCCGTACAGCATTTTGACTTGCTCCGGCATCACGGCACGATCTCCAACATTTCTGCGGGGAACCTTGATTTTTCCCAGGTCGCCTTGCTCAATGCGTGTTCCGCTGGGAATGTCGCGTGCGGCAGCAACGACCGGAATCTGCCGGGTCGCTTCATAGAAGTCCCGTTTCATTTTGTCCAGCTCCGCTCGTTCAGAGTCCAGGAATTGTTTGGTCAAAAAGAAAGCCAGAAAGCCGACGAGTACCGAGACGATCGGTATAATTTTTTGTTTCATATTACATTATCTCCAAGTCAATCAAATGCCTGCTCTGTGAAAAGCCACCTTCGGTAGATCCTGCCGGTGCATTCACTTTCGGCAGCTTATTCAATGCCGGGCTTCTTGTGCAACAGTGTAATGGTGTTCTCTTTTGAGCCCGGAACACTGTTGACATACACGCAACACATATCCCTGCCGCGACTGAATATCTGCATTCCTCCGGTGGTGTGTGCGGAGGATGGGACCATGAGAGACCACCCGCTTCGAGAGAGTTCGTTCTCGTGCCATGCCTGGATGGTATCGAGGGAGGCGGCGGTTTGCAGAACATTAAATCTGACGTTGACGCGTTTGTCTTCCGCAGAGAAATGCGGAACGCTATCGGGGAAAAGGGCAACCCCTGGAATGTCAGCACTCACGGTGCCGCGGTCAGTGCGCGCGGCCTCGGATGTGGATTGCTCGACGAGAAAAGCAAGTGTTTGCGCGTGTGTAGGCAGGTGTATGAGTAGAATGCGCGTGGTGCCGCTTTTTTCTTTGAGCTGTGTTCGCAGCACGCTTCCTGATGTATTGCCAAAGGCGCTATTTCCGAGAGGAGCCTGCAGCGACCGCGCGACATCCTTGATTGATCCAGGCATGCCGACAATGGTCAGGCGTGCATCACCGCCGTTTAGCGTAATGTTCGATTGATAGGCCGTGCGACCGCCAATCCGTTGTAACGCAGCCGTAATTTTTTGAGAACCGCCGAGGCGTTGGAACACGCGCGCCTGTGTGGATGGGATGTATAGGACGCATAGGACGCATAGGACCGATAGTGCCCGGCGAAAGCGCTGCGCTGCGCTCAAGGGCCTGCTCCCGGCGGGCAAGGGATCTCGCGAAGCGCGTGGCAAGCTGCCCGCCCTGCCTTTCCAGGGAATAGGATTCCCGTTCAGGGCCGGCCGTATTTGCTCTTTATAGTGGCGGAACGGATTCAGTAGATACCTCCCAGCCATGGCAGCCAAACGGTGGATTGAATTTCAATGGTTTCGGTGTCGTAGATCAGGTGTTGAACGGCGGGGATGACGTCAACATCGCGTGAATCGGTTCCGCGCACCATCTGCATTTCATAGGCTGGTGACAGGCCGGAACGCAGCATGCTAAGCTGATTTCCTGTCGCGCCGTCGATAATGCTCCACTCGGTGGCGGATGGCGCAGAGGGTTCGACAAGATAATCAAGAAAATCAGAGCTTGATCCGTCCGTGAAGGAATCGTCTGCGGAATAGCGAGAGCCATCTGCGCCCTCGACGACTGCTTCAATGAAGTCAGGAAAGGCAAAGAATGCGGTATCTCCCATGGCGTCCTCTGCAGCCTCATGGCGCGCCTCGACCATTGATTCGGTGTGCGTGCGTGAGAGGCTGGCAATTTGCAATAGGCCTGCAAAGAGTGCAAGGATGCCGATTAATCCGATCATAAACTCGATCAGCGCCTGACCGCGCAGGGATTGTGGATTTGAGAGTCTGAATCTGGGAGTACCCATTAATCCGAATTTGTAAATCCGCACTCCGCACTCCGCGCTCTGCAATGGGTTAGTGTCCACGGCGTCTACCTCCTCCTCCGCCACCGCCACCGCCGCCACCACCGCCACCGCCACCGGGGCCCGTGTCGCAGGTGCTGCTGTATGAGGCGAGCCAGGCGATGCCTTCCATGCGGAAGGTCAGTTCTTCCCATTCCAGCAGTTGGTCGCAGTATTCGCAGCTTGCGGTGCAACCGGCGGGACCGTCTTCCATATACTCGGGCAGGTGGAAGTGGATGTGCTGTCGCCAGGCGAGGTTGAACCCTCCCGCATAGGGCGCTGAAGATGCGTCTACGGGGATCAGGCGTATATTGCGGAAGGCGGGGAGCACGATGCCGAAATCGTTGGGTCGTGTTTCATCTTCAAGATAGCCGAAAGGTTTTGCTGCAGAGGTCCAGGTGATGACATTCGATTCGGAGCCGCCGCCCACTGCGGGGCTGAGTCGCGTGGCATGTGTTTCTGTGCGCGTGGCCGCATCGGCCCCGGCATAGTTATACTGCGGTTTTACCGGACCCACGGCGGGAAAAGGCCATTCCACCGTCAGGTCCAGTGCATCCCAGGTTGTCCAGACTCCCGGGTTGTAGCAGTACCAATTGGCGTTTGTGGCCATGCCTTCTTCACTGACGGATGGGTCCAGACCACGTTCGGCTGCCAGTGTATTGATTGTATCAAGGTCCACCAGGTCATCCATGCCAGCGTTCTCGACCGCAAGAGCAAGACCGAAAAACTCGCAGTTCAGGGGCTCTGTAATGCTTATTTCAGGGAGGGGCGGCCACCAGATGGGGGGGTACTCTTCGTAATCTTCCAGGAGAGAGGGGGCGTTGTTGTAAAACCAGCACCAGTTTTTCCCTGCAATGGCTTCGTAGAATTCGATGTTCAGGAGAAAATGGTCACTGCTCGCATAATCGCTATAAAATTGTGCGTTGTCCGGCCCCACGGCGATTCCGTTGTCTGCCATGATTTCCAGCATGTCGGCGTATTCATCCCAGCAACCGGGGTAGGGTTCAGGGAATAGATAACTGCCGCCTGGTCCGACCGGGGCGGTGTAGTCATAGCGCACGGTATCAGCATGATCACGGATGGCATCGGTATAGCTGTCGTTAACGAAAAGACCGTTGTTTTTGGCGATTTGCTGTGCGGCCATGAAGCCGATCATGGGTCCGGTAAAGCACAGGCGTGCCTGGATGTTGGTGATCGCGCTGGCGGTTACCTCGTCCTCCGTGGTGAGCGCAAGGGCATGCATGATGTTGAGGTCGCCGATCAGGTTGAGCGTGATGCCCTGCCAGCGTGCGGCGATCAGGGCGCTGGAATCTCCAGCATTCTGACTGACGTTTTTGACGGTGATGATCTTGTGCAGGTCAAAATTCCATAAGACGACAAACAGGAGAATGACCATCGCCAGCAGAAGAAAAACGATGGCCTGGCCACGTCGATGCGGGGGGTGCGAATGCCTGTTGCGTATTGTTGTCATAAGACTGATCCTCACAAGATCCTATTCTCTACAAATCCCAGTCCTCAAGATAAAGAGGGTAATGATTTTCCATGCTGGCTTCGCCGTGCAATTCTACTTCATCGTCAGCATAGAATGCCCGGTGCATCGGCATGCGCAACGGGTAGGCCTGGCTGGTGAGTGCATTCAGCATGCCGCCATCCAGCCCGGTGGCCGTTACGTCGGTGTCCACGGAATCCCAATCCTCATAATCAAGGAGAACAAAGGCGTCGGGGACATCTTCAGCGCCAAGAAAAAAGGGAATGCGAGCGTTTTCAAGCGGGAACTGGAGGTTTGGAGGGGTGGCTTCGGACAGAACCCAGTCCCAAAGTGCGCCGGGGGAGAGGGTGCTGACCTGTGCTTGAAGTGTCAGGTCGATATTTGTGAAAGCAGGTTCTTCAATGCGTCCGGCATTTGGTATGGCGGCGACCATGGCGCATTTTTTCACCATCCAGGAGTTGAGCCCCACGGTTTTTGCACGCACGCTTCGGCCGGCGGCGTAATCCAATATTTCACGGGCAGCGAAGAGTTGTGAAATTTGAACCATACCCATGAAGATAAGGCAGATCAGCACGATGGCCAGGCACGCTTCAATGAGTGACTGACCATCGCGGCGGCGGGTGTCCTGAATGCGGGAAGCGGCCAGGGCAGACCTCTTCCGGAAGAAGCGGTCTGCCCTGGCCGGTCGCGAACGAGACACTCCTGTTCTGTAATAGCGGGGCATTGTCTGCTCCGGATTACAGTCCGTCTGCGTCGAGTTCTTTCAGGTAATCCGCTGACGACGTGTCGGTGGCATCCCCTACGGCACCTTCATCGCCACCGATCTCTACCACGGCTCCACCGAGTTTGGCTCGGATTGTGTCGCCAAAGACACCAAAGATGGCGATGGCTGCAATGGCGATAATGACGACGATAATGATATACTCAACCATCGTCTGTCCGCTACGGGATTTGCGTGTTCTCATGAACTTCTTCTCCTTATGTTCAGGTTCAAACGGAGTTTTTAACTCACCTTTGATTTTTGATTCATGCTCGGGTTAGTATAGTTATGGAAACTCTGATGCGGCAAGGTCTAAAATGCGGCCGCCGTGCTCTTTGAAGGTGTACAGGAAGACGGCCAATATGGATACGCAGGCGAGCAGAATGCCGGCGACCATCAGGTATTCCATCATCGTTTGTCCCGCACGCCTCCGTTTTGTCAGCAACGAGTGGCTATGTCGTCCAATTCTCATAGGGAAATATTAGCACCCTGGAGAGGCTTCGGGGAAGTACTTTGTTGAGGCAAAATAACATATTTTTCTAAAAGAACGTAATTTGTACATTGTGAAAAAGTTCAAAGTCATGTTAGGTTTTTATGCGCAATAAGTAGTGCTTTCCTCCGGTGTGTTTGCGGTAACAATATGCTATTGTGGTTCGCTGTACGCACCAGTAGAGTTTGTTGAAAACGGAAGGAAACGATGGGCGACATCAGAATACCAGGTTATGAAATCACTGAGCTTATTGGTCGGGGAGGTATGGCCAGCGTTTGGAAAGCGAAGCAGCTTTCCCTGGATCGGACCGTAGCGATCAAGATTCTGGCGTCCTCGTTTGCGGATCAACCCTCTGATATTCAGCGTTTTCACGAAGAGGCCCGGGTTGCGGCAAGGTTGCGGCACAGTGGCATTGTGCAGGTTATTGATGCCGGTGCTAATTCAGGGTTGTACTATTTTGTGATGGAGTTTATCGACGGTTATACGGTCGGAAGCTGGCTGCGTCGCAAGGGCGTTTTGTCGGAGAGTGATGCACTGGCTGTGGCTGACTGTGTGGCCGATGCGTTGCAGTATGCATGGGAACAGAGTGGCATGGTGCATTGCGACATCAAACCGGACAACATTCTTGTGGATTCGGATGGGACGGTCAAGGTGGCTGACCTGGGGCTTTCGCGCACTTTGAATGCCATGCAGCGGTTGGATAAAGTGGAAGAAATTCTTGGCACGCCCGCCTACATGTCTCCAGAGCAGGCGCGCGGCGAGGCAGGGATGGATTGTCGTGCAGACATGTATTCCCTGGGTGCCATGCTGTACGAGCTGGTGACGGGGCAGCGGTTGTTTCATGGCTTGAGTGATGACGAAGTCATGGTTCAGCAATTGCAGGGCCAGGCACCCGGGCCTCACGAGATCACCCGACAGCTTTCTGCGCGTATGTCGGAACTGATTGAGTTGCTGTTGGCCAAGGACAAAGAGCAGCGACCGGCTGACTGGGGTCAGGTGCGTCAGTTGATCAAGCGTGTAAAGCGCTGTTACCCGTTACCCCTCCGGCTTGCTGAGAAGGCTGCCTGCACAGTGCGTCGCAGGCCTGCCCCGCGCCAGAATTGGAAGACCGATGTGGCCCATCGGAACATGCGCCAGTGGAAACAGTCTGACAACTCCCGGCACCTGCAACTTTTAATTGGCCTTGTCATTGTAGTTTTTCTGGCGTTGATCATCTATGGGGTGCGACGGAATCGCTTGTCGGCACCTATTCGTGTGGATCCCCCTCAGTTGCGGCCGACGAGTTCCCCGCCCAGCATGCCTGATCCTGCGCCCTCGCGCCCGGCAACTCCCGTCAGGCCGATCACGCTGCAGCCGGCACCGGTGCCTGTCTCCGTGAGCAATAAGCAACCGGTACGACCGGCATCCCTCAGGGAAGATCCTGAGTTGGCGCGCGAGTGGCAGGCGGTACAGGAGTGGATTGCGAAGCAGCCAGGGCGTTCTGGGGAAGGCGCATGGCGCATTAAAAAGCTATTGCCGTCTTTGGAGGGGACGGTTTACGAGGCGCCCGCCCGTGCTGAGATGAATCGTTTGAATGTGTTGCAGGCACGCATGGAGGCCGAGGAGGCCGAGGAGGCGGAGAAGGCGCGTCAGAAGGAAGCGCTTCGACGGAAGCAGAAAGCTGAACTGCGGCAGAAATTGGAGGATGCCCGGACGTTGAGTGAATTGCTGAAAAAACCGAATTCGCATCCTAAACCTTTCTTGCCGCTCCCGACGGATCCTGACTTGAGGGCCGCGGAAATAGGGCGTAGGCATCGGAGAAAGTTGGCGAAGGAAGAGCAGCAGCGGTTACTGACGGGCAAGGTGGAACTGGCACGTGCCGAATCTCTGACGCCTCCCCGTATTGTGAAGAGTCTTCTTGCGGATCAAATGGATGAGGCAGAACGTCTGGTCGCGTGGTGGGACCGTAAAGTAAAGGGCGAGAATTACGCACACCTGGTGAGTGATTTGCACCGGGATATCCAGGCACTGAATAAGATAGATGAAGATATCTTGAAGAGTTTTTCGGACCAGTCAGGGATGTTGGTTCGGGTCCGGTTGACGTGGGGCGCTGAGAACCTAATCGTTCAGGGAGTCAGTGACGGGGTTGTACGTGCGACGCGCGATGGTTCCGGATCAGGTGACCTTGTTGAATTTGGTGTGGATGACCTTGTGATTCTTGAGAAACTCACACGCATGGGCTCCCACGAGGACTCCTACGTCATGCTGGCCAAAGGATTGATGGCGTATGAATGTGGCGCTTACGAACATGCCCGGCGATATTTTGAGGAAGCGAATCCGCTGATTTTGAAAGAGCTTCTGAAATTCGTTGACGCCGTCGATCAGTAGGGAGTGCTTGCACCGGGCTCTTGCTCAATTGGAGGGCGAGGCTCCTGCCCGCCTGCTCCCGACCAACGGGAGGGTGGGCAGGCCGAGCCTGATTGAGTCTGCTGAGCAGAATTCTCTGAGCAATTCGCCCCTTGACCGAAAAGGGGAAACGGATATTATCGCCCAAATGGTGAGGGTTTTCGTGTTGAGAACATGGCTATTTATATTACTTGGGTGCGTGCTTCTTGTGAGCACGGCTTACGCAGCGTTACGCATTTGCCCGGCTTGTGCCTATGAAGCGTCCTCTGCTGATGTGAACTGTGGTCACTGTGGCAAAGCATTGCCCGCGAAAGAGACTGTTCGCGAGGTGGGGCCGGCGGATCATGCAGTTCGCGGTCGTGGTGCTGTGGTATCGTCTGCTGTTGTCATCGCGGAGGGTCGACTGGCGCGGAAATATCTCAAGGCGGGTCAGGCTGATCTGGCGTTGTTTTTTGCCAGGAATGCGTTGGCATTAGAGGCGTTAACTGCGCGTGATGGAGCTTCCAATTTGGCGAAACGGGCGGCGGAGCTTGTGGAAGAAGCAACGTCTGCTGCGCGTACTCTGAATCGACCGTGCCGGACGTGTGAGGGATCCGGGAAGGTGATTAAGGAGACCGGCGGACTCTCTCCCAGCGAAGATTTCGAAAAGACGTTCACGCGTTGGAAGAGATGCGGCACGTGTGGCGGCCGTGGGACCGAAGTGGTTCAAGGCCTGGTGTCGGATCAGATGGTGGCTCGAGGCAAGGCCATGCGCAGCTATGAGGTGCTTCAGCGGGGGCGTAAGTTTATTAATATTGGCAATGCCTGGGTGCCTGCCGACGTGGCAGAAGCCCTGAGTGCCAGGCAGACGGCCATGGTTCTGGCCTCCACCGCATCTCCCTGTGAAGATTGCCAGGGTTTTGGTCGCCTCGATTGTGACGATTGCGGGGGCAGGGGCGTGGAGCGCTGCCGGGCTCGCGGTTGCGAGGGCGGCCAGGTGGAGAAGAAGCGCGAGGGGGGTCTGATCAAGGATTCTTTTATCCAGCGCAAGCGTTGCACGTCGTGTGGTGGACGCGGATTCGAACGCTGTGAAGACTGTGATGGTCGCGGTAGCATTCTGTGTGACGAATGCCAGGGGCGCGGAGATCGTGAGCTTTGCAGGCGTTGCAACGGGCAGGGGATTTCAGCCTGTACGCGGTGTAAGGGGGCAGGGCGATACCGGGGGGCGGAGTGCCCAACGTGCAATGCAGAGGGCGTGGAGCTGTGTCGGGGATGTGGGGGAGACGGGCGTAAACGATGATAGGCATTGACATACCCGGATATGAGATTACCCAGCTTATCGGGCGGGGAGGCATGGCGAGTGTCTGGAAGGCGCGGCAGGTCTCTCTGGACCGTATTGTGGCCATCAAGAGTCTGGGCGCATCCTTCTCGGACGAATCTTCCGATGTGGAGCGTTTTCACGAAGAAGCCCGGCATACTGCGCAGTTGCGGCATCACGGGATTGTTCAGGTCATCGACGCGGGTGCGCACGCGGGGTTGTATTACTTCATCATGGAGTTTGTTGACGGGTACACGATCGGGGAATGGTTGCGTCGCAAGGGGGTGCTGTCAGAGGGTGACGCATTGGCCGTGGCCGAATGTGTGGCAGATGCCATGGCGTATGCGTGGGACGAGTGTCGGATGGTGCATTGCGACATCAAACCCGACAATGTCCTGGTGGACGCGGATGGGACGGTCAAGGTTGCCGATCTTGGGCTGTCACGAACGTTGAATGCCATGAGCAGGGGGGATGTTAAGCAGGAGGAAGATGTCCTGGGTACGCCCATGTATATGTCGCCGGAACAGGTGCGTGCTGAAGATGGGTTGGATTGCCGTGCGGATATGTATTCGCTGGGTGCCATGCTGTATGAATTGGTGACAGGGAAGCGATTGTTTCCGGGAATTGCTGCGGAAGAGATTATGACGCAGCAGTGCTCCGGTCAGGCACCGGCGCCTCATGAGATCAACCGACAGATCTCACCGAAGCTGTCGGAATTGATAGAGCTTTTGTTGGCCAAGGATAAGGCGCACCGGCCCGGTGACTGGGGGGTGGTGCGCAAGCTGATCCGTCGGGTGCAGCGCAATCAGCAGTTGCCCGTACGGCTTCCAGCGCGGGCGGTCAGCACGGTGCGTCGCAGATCGTTGCCGCGGAGTCACAGGAAAACAAGTACGGCGCAGAAGAATATGCGCCGTTGGAAACGTTCGGATGAGACAAAAACGATTCAGGTCGTGGTGGGCCTGGTCATTCTGGCCATTCTGGCCATTGTGTTTTTTGGCATGCAGCAAAGCCAAATGTCGCCACCGAAACGGCAGCGATCGCAACGCACGGTTC
>JADHWI010000066.1 GCA_016783565.1 Kiritimatiellia bacterium | reverse complement strand
TGCGTTATTCACACCGGCGATGTCGGTGCTGACAACATGGACCAACCAGAGAAAGTGAATGCCGGCTTTAAGATTCTCAAGAAACTCAAGCCTCCACTACACATGCTTGCTGGAAATCATGACATCCTTCCCAAGCGACCGACATCCACTCTGGAAGCCTCTCTCAAGCGCATCGGCCCACTTTGCACCAAGGTGGATTACCATGGCGTACGCTTTCTGCTCATCTACACGGAACCCCTTGCCGGCCGCATTAACCTTCCGGGATACGACCCCATAAAATGGCTAAGCTCCGAGCTGAAAAATGCGGGTAACTTGCCTGTTATCGTCTGTCACCACCGCCCAAGCATCAACGACTTCTACAACAACCGCGTGCAATCCGGCTGGCCGGAGCCACAGCAAACGCAATGGCGAGAGTACCTCAACAGCGCCAATGTCAAAGCCATCATCGCCGGGCATTTCCATCGCGACGAGCTTCACTGGGTCGGTAACATCCCCGTCTATGTCGGACAACCCATTGCCGCATACTGGAAACGCCAGGCCTCCTTCCGCATCTACCAATACAAAGACGGCAAACTGAGTTACCGCACTCAATACATCCAAGACTAAGCAGCGCTGCTTGACGCGCAGGGCAACCGGATGATAAACTTTTTAGCTTTCAGTGCAAATAAGAGCAGGAAATAATCATGATTAGATTTACGCGATGTCTATTGGTTTCATTACTTCTCGCCGCTTGCAGTATTCTCATATCTGGCTGCGAAGATGACGGTGGTGGTGGCGGATTAGGCGGCGACCACGATTTCGGCGAGAACGACGCAAGCCTGTACGTGGCTTATGGCGACAGCATTACCTATGGAGTTGGCCTGGCGTCATCTGAAAGCTATCCACAGCAATTAAGCGGTACTCTTGGAACTGCCGTTATAAACGCAGGAACACCAGGAAGACTTGCGACCCAGGCTACCGGATCTGCTGTCAGCGTTTTAGACAACTACAAACCAGGATACATGCTCATACTTTTCGGTGCGAATGACATCATTTTTGGCTACGGCACTGACGCCATTGTTGAAGACCTTCGCACCATTGTACAGGCAGCCAAGAACAACCAAACCATACCCGTACTCGCCACCCTGACCCCCGCATACGATGATTACTCATACATGCAAGGTGCTATCGATGAGCTCAACCCGAAGATCAAACAGATGGCCAAAGAAGAAGACGTTCGTGTAGCCGATCTTGGCAAACCCTTTGCCGATGATCCGACACTGATGCAGTCAGACGGTCTACACCCCACTGCCCTTGGCGCCGCCAAAATCGCAGAGACCTTTGGCCGCATCCTACAATAGAAGAAACAAGACTACTCCCAACCTTGCTCAATCATCTTGACGATGGATCGATATCCATAGCCCCTCGTCAACTGCTTGGGGATCAGGCCTCGTTTATACAGTCGCAACCCCGCTTGCAGCACGACCCCCTTTTTCCCGGAACTCACCGGACGACGTGATATTTTGCTGAGCGTCATATTCTCCGCCACATCATACAATGAGAGATCCTGCGTTTCAGCCTGTGTGTATATGCGCCGCAAAACACCTACCTGATTCACGTCAATCAACTGCTCAAAATCACTTCGATTAAGCCCCAGAAAAGCCGACGCATTACCAAGCACTCCCCCTGCATTGGTCACAAAGTCGGGCAACACCAGAACGCCGCGTTCTCTACAAATCTTGCGCGCACTCTGGGTCACGGGATTATTTGCACCCGAGCATATAAGCCGTGCCTGTATGCGATGCGCATTATCTCGATTAATCGTAGAGTCTGTCCCGCAGGGACTTAAGATATCAACCGGCAACTCCAGAAGTTTCTCCCGTTCCAAGACCTCTCCTAAATCCCGGCATTGAGCAAACCCATCGTCATTGGATGCAGACATATTGCAAAGACGCTCAATATTGAGGCCATCCTCGTTGTACAGAGCACCGCCAATTGTCGAAATGGCGACAACTTTTGCGCCAAGATCGAATAAAGCTTTCGCCAGCGGGGCACCTACACGACCATACCCCTCCACCGCAACACGCGCACCATTGAGATCCACATCCACCCAATCAGCAGCAGCCTTCATGCAACCAAAAACCGACATGCTCGTGTACAACCCCGAGTTGATGCTGCTATCCGAATGTTTCGGCACTGCGATCCCCAAATGCCTGTACATTGCTTCAAAATGGCGCGCGTGGGTCCCGACATCTACTCCCAGAAGGCAGTTGCGGTCCTTTACATACTCATGCAGCCATTCGCCCACCCGATTGACCATAGCCTGCTTCAAGCCATCATCAATGTCAGCACTGGACCGGACTCCCACGCGCGCTCCGCCACGCGGAAAGCCAAGAAATCCCTGCTTGAGCGTCATTGCCCGCGCCAAGTCCTGAACTTCCTCCATGCAAACCTCCGGCGTGAAACGTACCCCGGAAACCGATTTTCCATCGATAGAACGATCCAATGCGAAAAATGCGTGCAAACCGAGAGATTCGTCCCGAAATTCACGAACAATCTCACACTTCAAAGAATCAAAAACTCGATCACTCTTTATCATACTACATCAACCACCCTGATAGATCCCGTCCAATCAACTCCTGCAATTCCAGAATATCTTGCCTATAAAGCTGCATCAACCGAGAGCGCATCTCTTCAGGAAAAGCTTCCTTCTTCATCAGTCGAGTTAAAGAAACAAAAGCGGAATGACGCAACCGCCGCGGAAGACAGGGCCGAATGGCATCACGTACCGCAAGAGAAGCCTCCCACATGCGTTTTGCCACGGGGTGGCTAAACGTTCCCGAAACATTGTACCGCCGCCGTGCATCAGGTTCAAAAGCATCACTCACTCCTAGAAATCGGTAGTAATCGCGGCATATCCCAACAGGATCATGCTTAAAATCTTCAAAAAGATGGACTTTGAACTGCTCTTGAGGAAAATAATCAAGAAAACATTTATAGTACTTCGCGTAATAGCCGGGCCTGGCGTATCGTCCCCAGTACCACGTGTCTCGAGCCCCATCATCCTCTTCTTTTAATGCCTCAGCGAAAGAAGAAGCCGGCTCCACACCAGCAGTTTTCTTCCAACAATAGTGAGACCACGCTCGTTCCAAGGGGTTCCTCAAGATCAGCAGCAACTTCATATCAGGATTGTGCCGATGCATATTCTTTGCAGCAGCGGGTTCTTCAAAATAGCGGACTGAAGCTTCACCCACTGCTCGCTCATTGGTCACACCGTCAAACAAAGCCATGTACGTATCCATCTCCCAAACGATGCGATTGTTATGAATGGTGTCATCACTCGGTCCACCAAAGGCTGGAAGGGAACCTTCGAAGGCAAAAAAACGAGGGTCCTTGTAGGAGGGCATATAAATTTCAGGATGCTGTCGGAGATAATGATACAGTGACGTCGAACCGGCTTTCGGAGCTCCAATCAAAACAAAATCCGGCATATGACTCATGACTCAACCACGTTCTTTGCGTCAAACCAGTGTCCCAAGTTACGCCCAATCAACTCCTGCAGTTCAAGAATATCATCCCGATACCCCTCGGTAAGTTCCGCTCTTTCATCCGCAGGGACAGGAGTCTTCTTCATACCCGACGTTACCCGTTCAAACGCCCACCCCCGAATGCCCAGAGGAAGATGAGGGCGAATGGCATTTCTCAACACCAGAGACTTGTCCCATAGCTTCTGAAAAATGCGATTCGAAAAAGAACCGGAAGAATACCACACCTTCTCTACATTAGGAGTAAAATCAGAATCAACATTTAGAAACTCAAATATTTCCTGACATATGCCTATGGGATCCGCAATAAAATCATCAAATATATAAACCTTTATTTGAGCGCGAGAGAAAACTCGAAAATACTGCTTCAGTGCATTGGCATAGTAGCCCCCTTCTATATACCGTCCCCGCGGCCACTTATCACGCTTACCCGAGCGCTCTTCTTCAAGCGCCTGAGCAAAAGTTTGTGCACTCTCGATCGAAGAAGTCTTTCTCCACCAATAATTGGAATAGGCGCGATCTGCTGGCTGCCGTAATACCGTAATCATCTTCATTTCAGGATTGTACGCATAAATACGCTCAGGAACCCCCGGCGTCATAAGGTATCGAGCAGATGCTTCTCCGACCGCCTTTTCATGCCGAACACCACTGAATAGCGACTTATACGTTTCAATATCATTAATCAATTCGGATTCAGGCAACTCCCTTCTTCTTTCACATTCAATCGCAGCAGCATTCTGATCCAACCCAAAAAAACGAGGTTCTTTTACCGGACTCATAAAAACGTCAGGGTGCTGCCTCAAATAGTGATATAATGAGGTGCTGCCGGACTTGGGCGGACCTATAAGCAAGAAATTTGGATACGTCATAAGAAAGCTCAATTCAAAAGTTGTTTATAAAGATCAAGGTGTTGGTCCAAAGCCTTGTCTGCCTCAAACGTTTCCTTCACATAGGCTCTGCCACTTTCTCCAAGACTTTTCCAAGACCTCCCCTCCAGAAGAGTCCGCAGCCCCAGTGCAAAGTCATCATTCTTAACATGATACCCAAATCGACTACAAAACCCATCCGGATCAACACCCGACAAAATGGCACAGCCATGAGCAGCGGCCTCAATAAAACTGTTTGGCAATCCTTCGCGTAATGCCGTATTTGCAAAAACCCAACTTTTGCTTAGCAGGTCCGTGAATTCCGAACCTTGAAACTGATTTAATAAGGGCCTCATTTCCAAGTTTTCAATCTGTCCATAGCGGTGTCGTAGCGCCTTATCACGATCCGCATCGTGCGCCAAGCCGGCAGCAATGAATTGCACGTCAGGAAACATGGGCGCCAACTCAAAGAACAGCTCCGGGCGCTTCCTCGCATCCCAACGAGACAGAAAACATACAACAGGACGAGTCGATTTCGTCACGGTTGCAGGCACAGGAACGGGCGTAGGAAGAAAAACAGGCAAAGAATCCAACCCGTAAACTCTCTGGGCCTTCGGCCCTACCACATGAGCAGCACAACCAACAAAATCGGCATTACGCACAGCCCTGGATACCAGAGGGCCATATTCGTATATTCGTGTTAAATGCGTTGCAAAACGGCTGATAGTCGGATGCTGGCATTCAATAGCCCAATCCTCTGCATCACGCGGGTCTCGACAGGTCACGATATGCTTTGATCGGCACATCTTCCGCTGTGCCAGCCAGGTGCCGAACGAGGGTTCTTCAGAATGATAAATGTCGGCATTGATCTGCTTATACAATGCTGCCGCCATCCATGGCTTCTTCCTCGGAAAGCTATACACGCTGATGCCATCAAGTTCTTCCACTGCCTTTTGACTTCCGCGTTGCGGAACAACGGCAGAAACCTTCAGTCCTCGGCGCACCAACCCCGCCCCTATGACACGTGTCGCACGTCCAAAGCCACCATATTTTCCAAACGCAAAAATTTCCCCACTAATAAAGCAAACATGCATTCAACACATCCTCATCCTTCTTCGTGCGCATGTGGAAACCATGTATAGAGCCGGAATTTGTGGCGACGCTCACGATAGTTATAGCCACTCACATTTTGTCCGTGAATCAGTTCTTTTCTTATAAACGCAGGGGCCTCCCAGTCCAATGAAATATTCTTCAGCGAGATTGGATACAGTTCCAACCCTTGCTCTACCGTTGTGAAAAAACGGATGCGCTTCCCCTGCTCGTGCAGGCGACGCAATGCTTGCAATCCATCCCGCATCAACTCCGGATCATCTTTAACCCATAGTCCTCGACCATTCAACACGCTCTTTCCATAAATCATGGCCAGAGGCGTCCCCCACCACGGATGGTCTGACACGATCACATCCTGCTCCAAAACTTGCTCAGCCACCGCTTCCAACCGTTCACGCAAACCGGAATCCTTGACTCCCGACAATAATGCAACGGAACGTCCCGAATTCAAACCGATGACACCCACGAGCAAACTTATTGCCACCCACCGCCCCCAAGACCTACCATGCCATTCCCATCGCCAGACCGTATCCAACGCATATCCGGCACCGAGCACTAACAACGGCAATGCATACGGGACATATCGACGCGTTGCCCATGGATAAATGGGAACAATGAACCCCTGAATAACAATGGCAATTGAAACGAAACACAGAAAGCTCATCCAGGAACTTAGAAACCGTCGATCTCGGCGTGCCGGCCAAATCAGAAGTCCGCCCCCAAGAAGCGCCAACACCCCCAATCCCGGACCAAGGAACGGAAGGGTCCTCAGCAAACCAGTCTGCGGCACCGCTAACCCCAATATATCTCCTGCCAATAGAAAAACAAACAACGTCACCACAAAACCGACAAATAGCCCCCGATATAAAAGCTTGCGCCTTTTCTCAAGAATGGCCAGCCACACATCGCGGCGCGTCTCATTCCATACGCACAGATCTATCCCCAAAGCGAACCCCACCATAATTCCGGAAACAATCAACATTGCAGGCAATATGCTGTGAAGCCTGCGAATTGTAACGGCAGCCCCTATTAAATCAAATGCAGTGCCCACAAAGAGAAAGGCCAATTGAATGCAACGCTCATACCGCACCGCTCTACGATCCGACCGGTCCATATCCAACCATGCAAGAAATACGATCAACATCGACGCAAAGGGCAGGAAACTCATCCTGTTAAGTAATCCAGCGAAAATGGTAATTCCCAGCCACCATGGAGCGAACGGGTGCCCACCCCTAACCCTCAATTGTAAGGCAATTCCAGATACCAACAAGAGGTGCAGCATCTCAGTCGTGGGTAGATGAAGCTGGTACAACCAGAGCGGATGCGTCAACAAAAGCAATGTCGAAAATACAACAAATGAGAGTCCACTGCCGATGGAACTTAAACATGCAGCAAACATCAGCAACGCCAATCCACCAAAAATCACATTAGGGCGAATCGCCGCATACAACCCGCCACACTGCGAAAGCATCGCCACAGCCGTCGGCATAAGTCGAAAAAAATAACACTCTATGCTATGCGATGATGAATCAAACGCAATACCAGGATAGCATTCCACATAATCGCGTCTATGCCGTGTAAACAAGCTCAACTCTTGATCACTCAACAACTCATATCCCGGACAAGATGGCGGGTAAAATGTATGAACCTTCTCCACATACACGCCCTGGTTGATATAGACACCGGGATCCCAACCGCCAACCACCCATTCCCCGGTCGAGGGGAGCAGCAGCCCAACAGAGATCAACCCCGCAAAAACCATCAAATAAGTTGCGCACCGTTGCCAACTCAAACGCTCCTCTACCGGAGCATACTTCCACCCCGTAACCACCCCGGATACGATCAAAAACAGAGACAGACTAAATGACAAAGTAAAGGACCCCATCCCCCTTTCATAAAGCAGCCAGTCCCCCAACAAAGTCGCCGTTAACCCGATCAATAACGCGCGTGCAAAATCAGACAGGAACAATACCCATACCTGCTCTTTCCGCTGCCTCCGGGCGGGAATAATCCAGCGCCAGGCAAGCCCTGTCAACATGACGCGACTTGTCAAGATCACCACACACCACACCGGTGTCGGAAAATCAATATTTAAAATAGTTGCGATACTTAACATTCTGTCGAAGCTAGGACAAATTGTCGTCTAGCGCAATGTCATACCTACTTCAATATTGAGCATGAAAAGTGTAACGTTAAATGCCGTAGGGAAATGAGGAGCGTTCCATGCCGTGGTTCGCTACGCTCTGTGGTCTTACTAAAGGACTAACAGAGGAGGGCACGGCATGGAACAAGACAAGATTACAGTTGAGCGTAGGAAAGGCAAGCACTTGACGAGGGATGAGCGCATAGTGATTGAGCGGCCCGAAAGCAATGCCCCTCCCCCTCCGAAACTGGAACGCGGAAACTCACGGGTAAGGCAATACAAGAATGCGATAGAACACGTGTTCCTCTGCCGCGGCGGCCTCATCATAGAACACCGTGGGGGAACCATCAGCGACAATTAAGCCGCTTACGTCAACCCAATCCCCGTCCGTGAGGGATACTCGCGACTCAAGCCTGTACGCCTTCCCCGGTACAGACTGCCATCTCACCGTTACGGGGCCACCAACGCCTGCATCCGCCACATAAGCGCTCGCCGGCACAGGAGCCGGACTGGAGCCTCCCTGCTGTAGACCAAAGATGGCCAAAACGGAACTGCCATCCAGCGGATCCGTCCCGGCTGAACGCTCTTCAGCATTCGTCAATCCATCACCGTCAGCATCACCCCCGCCGCCTTGATCGCCAGCCCCCGTACCGTCGTTCAGGCCCATGGCACGCTCCCACACGTCCGGCAGGCCGTCCTCGTCGTCATCGGTGTCGTCCGCCACGTGAAGATTAAAATGCACACGAGACACTTGACCAGATGACACGCGGATCCCCCGCGGCACGGGGGACAGGAAACCCGGAAGATTTACACTGATGGTGTGCGAGGCGACGGGAACGCCCTGTAGTAGCGCATCCGTCATCTCACCAGTATTCACATAATCAAGCCACACGACAGCTCCCGTAGGACTGCTCGACACCTCTAGGTCACCCAGGGCTTCAATAGGTAGCGTGAAGACGACAAGATTTGTCCACCCTTCGACAGCTTCAACTTGCCGTGGTGCAGGTGAGGCAAACCCCGATTTTGAAACGGAAATAAAATGACCGGAATGAAACGGCCTAGACCCCACCGCTATGTCCGCGAGTAGATTTGTCACGATGCAGGGCGTCTGCTGACCCGTCGGTTCAAAATTCAGGTACACGACAGCGTTGGTCTCCGGAAAGGATTCAACACGAATAGCTCCAGTTGGCCCGTCAAAGTTGAACTCCACCCGTGTCGTTTCGCCTTCGCTTACCGCAAGATGGATCGGCATGGGTTCGGGATACCCAGGCAGCCGTACAGAAACAAAATGACTGCCGACATCGACGTCCGTGAGTAGCACAGGCGTCTGTTGGCCCGTACTCGCAAAGTCAACGTACACCTGCGCATTAACCGGAGTGCTCGTCACCATCAGGTACG
>JADHWI010000028.1 GCA_016783565.1 Kiritimatiellia bacterium | reverse complement strand
TTTGTCCGATGGCGATGTTTGCAAAAGGTCCTGCGTGGACGAACACAGGTTGTCCTTCCATGGTCTGCAGGAGATTTGGATTGATGGCATTGACCATCCAGGCGGTCATGGCACCGTCGACTTCCAGGTCGGCGGTTGTGACTTCGCGTCCCTGTCGATCGTAAGCCACCACGATCTTACTGATTCGATCGCGCATGTCTTTCAGGTTACGTGCCACGGCAAGTATGGCCATGATTTCACTGGAGACTGTGATGGCAAAGCCGGACTCCATCTCGTAACCGTCCATCTTGCCCCCTTTGCCGATGGTGATGTTACGCAGTGATTGTGCGCAGAAGTCCATAACCCATTTGAGTTCGACTCGGGAGGGGTCTATGTCCAGGCGCTTCAGGTGACTTTTCGCAAGTCGCTCGTCGTCATAGTTGTCTTCATGTTGCATGCGTGCGCTCAGCGCAACCATTGCAAGGTTGTGAGCATTGGTGATGGCGTCGATGTCGCCTGTGAGCCCCAGAGAGAATTCCGTGAGCGGTACGCATTGCGCGAGTCCGCCGCCGGCAGCGGAGCCTTTAATGTTGAATGTAGGGCCACCGCTGGGTTGTCGGATGACGCCAGCCACTTTTTTTCCGATGTGGCCCAGCCCCTGAACCAAGCCCATGGTCGTGGTGGTCTTTCCTTCGCCAAGCGGGGTGGGGGTGATGGCGGTGACGTCAATATACTTTCCCTGCGGATTGTCCTGAACGCGCTCCATGGTTTTAAGGAAGTCAACTTTTCCGATGCGTCTTCCCATGGGAATCAACTCATCTGCCTGTAGCCCAAGCTCTTCGCCAAGCTGGGTGAAAGGTTTCATGTTGGCTTCCGAAGCCTGGGCAATTTCCCAGTCAGCCATGTTGCGTGGATCCAGTTTTTGAGTCGTCATTGTTTTGCCTCTTGCGGTCCTGGCGATTAGTCAAAATCATCTGAGTGAATGCTGTGTATTATGCATGAGAGCTGGCGTCAAGGATTGTATAATAAAGCAAATGGTTTGTATCGTCGGGCAAAAGTGAGTTGTATTCTCTTTCTAGCGACGTAAATGTTCGGATATGTATCATGTAATACGCTGAATGGATATGCAGAATTTGATGCTTATATCGCTGGCTTAAATGGGATCTTAAAGGTATTATATTAAGCGTTGTGAGTGAAAACATTTAGTTCCTGGTTCGTAAATTTATTGGATTTCAGGCGATGAAAAAACGATTCATGGTTATTGCGCTCGTGTCCATTGGCGCTATTTGGATGATGGCTCGTGAGGGCCGGAATGTTGAGTCGAAGCGTGAAGGGGGATCGGTTATGAAGACTGATGCGGAGTGGAAAGAGCAACTGTCTCCTGAGCAGTATCGCATATTGAGAGAGAAGGCGACGGAGCATCCCGGCACGGGAGAATATCTTAATCACCAGACAGAAGGGACCTATCTCTGCGCGGGTTGTGGAAACGCATTGTTTGTTTCGGAAACCAAGTATGAGTCTGGTTGTGGATGGCCTGCGTTTACTGCGCCAATTGAGAAGAACTCGGTTGAAGAGGTGGAAGATCGGTCGCATGGCATGGTGCGTAAGGAAATTCTCTGCAGCAAATGCGGCGGCCATTTGGGACATGTGTTTAATGACGGTCCGGAACCCACGGGCTTACGTTACTGTATTAATTCAGGAGCGTTGGGTTTTGAGTCTGTAAAGAGTGGTGTGAGCAAGGAATCCAGAGAAGCGTTGGCCACCTTTGGGGGTGGATGTTTCTGGTGTGTTGAAGCCGGATTTGAAATGCTTGATGGGGTTAAGGAGGTGGTGTCGGGGTACGCTGGGGGATCCACAAAAAACCCCACCTATGAACAGGTTTGTTCGAAAACAACGGGGCATGCCGAAGTGGTTCAGATTCGATTTGATCCTGCTGTGATCTCATATCGAAAACTGTTGGATATGTTTTTCAGAATGCACGATCCCACGACCCCCAATCGGCAGGGCGCTGACGTGGGTTCGCAGTATCGATCCATTATTTTGTATCATGATGCGGAACAGAAACAGGAGGCCGAGGACGTGATCAAGGAGTTGGCCGACGAAAAAGTTTTCGAGGATCAGATTGTGACCGAGGTGACAGCTTTTCAGAAATTTTATGAAGCTGAGAAGTATCACCAGAACTATTTCAGGCAGAATTCCAAGCAGCCTTACTGTCAGATGGTTATAAAGCCCAAGCTTAAGAAGTTGGGGCTCCGATAGGCACCTCGGTATTTTTTGGGTTTCCGGGAAGGTTACCAGAGGCTGAGGGTTGTGGTTTCGTTGGTCGTGGCTTGGACCCAGACAGCTCGGTTATTTGTGATGCCTTTGAGTTGCCATGCAAAGGTTGTTCCCTCGTGTTCTACTGTGATTCTTTGGCCGGGTGACACAACTTTCCCGTTGCAGAGAACGGCAAACTTTCCTCCCCTTTCCCTTACCATGCCTGTCGTTTTGAGTTTTTTGTGTGAGGGGTGGAGTTTGTTTGGGCGTGAATGCTTTGCAGGTTGATTTGTGCGGGCGGGCGTTCCTGTCGGCGTAGTTTGTATTTCGAACTCAGAGAGGGGGAGCGATGCATCCGCATGTGCTGCGCTGTTTGTTGTTTGGTTCAGTATATCGACATGATTCGAAGGTTGATTGTTGGCTTTGGCGCGCGCGAATTGCAGTGCGATGGCTGTGAGAAACATGGCGTCGGCTTGCGCATTGGTGTCAGACATTGATATGTCGCCCATAGCATCTGATATTGTTTTGGCAAGCATGGCCTGCTGTGTAGCGACATTTGTGTTGCTTTGTCCCAATTGGTAAGCATCGCTGGCCAGTTCAGAGGCCCCGAGGGCACCGGTTTTCACTAGCTTTGCGAAGGCAGCTCGTCCTGATTCAGATGTCAAGTTGGCCTTGATTTGGGCGAGTGATTTGTCGATGTCTTGCGGTGGGGCGTTTGTCCCTGTTTCTGTCAAACCTTTCAATTGATCGATATCCACGGTGAGGTGCGAGACTTCAGTGGTGGCAAGCGTTTCTATTGCATCAAAAAGCAGGGGCTGCCCCTCTGATGAGGGTTCGTTCGTGGATGCCATTGCCAGCATCTTCTTCCTCTCGTGGTAGAACTCCATGCCTTTCTGCATGTCTTCGGCAAGCATTTCGGCTTCCTTTGGTTGGGTTAAATACGCGACGGCTTCGAATGCGCGGGCGAACAGCCATTCCCAATTGATGGGGTTGTCTTTTTCGCAGCGCATGCTGGCAAAAAAGACACTGGTGTTCTCGCATGCCATTGAAAAGGTCACGCGTTCAGGGGCAATGCGGTCTGCTGCTTTAGCGGCACCGGTGTTCAGTCCGATGATGATGGCGCAGTAGAGGGGGGCGACAATAACAGCCTGCGACCACTCTATCCAGCACAGTCCCTTTAGGGCGAAAAAAGCGACGAGAATGGACCCTGCCAGAGTGAAGGGGCCGAGGCGATCGCGCAGCGTACAGGCAAGGAGTGCGTGAATCATGGCGATGAGGGTGGCTGTAATCAGGGCCTTTATGTACTTTGTGTCAGCCGTATGTTTGCAGAGCAGTTTGAGGACACGGCGTAGGATTGTCGCATTTACAAAGAGCAGTGTGATATGCATAAGCATATCCAGAAGTGGCGCTATTGATTCTTGCATGACTATGTTGCTGTTGGGCTATTCCTTATTGGCGGTGATCGGTGCAATATGCATTAAGCATGTCGTCTATTTCGCAAGTATACTGTCAACGACTTCGGAAATTTCTTTGATGCGGTATGGCTTGTGAATAATGGCTGTGATTCCTGCCTTTTTTAGAATGGGTATGTCCTCTGGTTGAATGAGTCCTGAGGCGATGATTACGGGTACCGTTGCTCCGGTTTCCCGGATTTTTTGCAGGCATTCACGTCCATCCATGCGAGGCATGCGCAAATCGAGAATAATCAGATCGATATGTTCGCGATTGGCCATAAATCGTTGCAATCCATCGTGACCATCCAGCGCTGTAGTCACGGTATGCCCGATGCGTTTGAGCATTTCGCAAAGCAGATTTCGTATATTGGGGTCATCGTCTACAACGAGAATATGACCTGACTTGTGGTTTGAGCGAGGCGCATCAGCGGTAGGCCCCTGTGGCTGTTGTGTGGCTTCTGGAAAACTTAGCGTGAATTCAGTTCCTGATCCGGGCTCCGTATTGATGAAGATCGCTCCACCATGTTCGCGGGTTGTTCCGTATACCCCGGTCAACCCCAGTCCTGTTCCGCGTCCAGAGGTTTTGGTTGTGTAGAATGGCTCGAACATGCGTTTTTGCGTATTTTCGTCAATACCTGTGCCGGTGTCGCGAACAATGACTTGAACGCAGGGGCCTGGCTGTATGCCGAAAGTAAAGTTGGCAGGGGTGTCTGAGGTCCATTCAGCGTGACGGGCCAGCAGTGTTAATACGCCGCCCTCTGTCATCGCGTCGCAGGCATTGATGCAAAGGTTCAACACGGCGCTTTGCAGTAACGATCCATCACCGCTAAACTGGCAGGGCTTGGAGTCGATTTCTGTTATGATCTCGATGCGTTTGTCAATGCTTCGCTCCAGCAGATTGCGCACATCGGTGACGGTATCATTGAGATCCACCATGGTGGTTGTGACTCGGCGTTGGCGGGAAAAGGAGAGGAGTTGACGGGTAAGGTCAGCCGCCGAGGTTGATGATTGAAGAATGACGTCGAGATGCGGGGCGATGGTTGCATTGTTGGCGTAGTCCAGTTTGAGTAGCTCGGCTGACCCGATGATGCCGCCGAGAAGATTGTTGAAATCGTGCGCAATGCCGCCGGAAAGCTGCCCCAGGGCTTCCATCTTTTGTGATTGTTGTGTGCGTTCCTGAAGTTGGCGGTTTTCTGTGATGTCTCTATCGATACCTCTGTAGCCGGAGAAATGCCCGTGGTGATCGTGAAAAGGGACCCCGTGGGTGTCCATGATAACGTGCCTGCCGTCCTTGTGCACATTGACGTTGACGAGATGTTGGAATGGACGTTCTGTGCGTATGATGTGGTCGAATTCAGCGTGCACACGCCTCGCCTCTTCTTCGGGCATCAACTCGAACGGTGTGAGCCCGAGAACTTCGGCAGGTGTATAGCCCAGAATATCTGTGATGCGTGGGCTTACATAGGTATATTTGCCTTTGGCATTGATCTCCCAAATGAAGTCGGATGTGGATTCGACGAGATCGCGAAATCGTTGTTCGCTGTGGCGTAATGCATTTTCCATGCGAATGCGCCGGTGTCGCCAAGTTACGAGCACACCCGCAAGAAGTGACAGGCAGGCTGTTATTGCCAGCAAGACGATCAGTAGAGGTTTGGGTACGCTGTAGAATCGTTCCGGCTTGCGTAGAATGTGTGCATCTTCAGGAAGGATGCTTTCGGAGATTGCATATTTTTTGAGCATTTCATGATCGAACAGGAACACATTGGGGCTGTGTCGCATTATTGCGATCTTGTTGGCGGGAATGCGGCTGAGAATTTTTTCGGCCATCAAAGCTGCCGCTTTTCCCTGGTTGAAGCCACTCACGCATTTTCCGCCTACGAGGCCGTGATCGAGCATCCATTCGGAACGACCGAAGACGGGGATGGTGCTTTGTTTGAATGCTTGTCCTAATCGTTTTGGGGTGATTTGAACTCCGTTCGCGTCGCGCCAGAATGAAATAAAAAAAGCGAAAGCGTCTGAGGGGGCACTGGCCAGAGAGGCTGAAAGATCGTCAATCTCTACTTTTGCAAGGATCTGCAGGTTGAGGTCTTGGTTTAACTGCGACAGTGCGGTTTTAAAATTATTGAGGTTGATCTGTGCCGTGGGTGTGGAGTCACAAATAACGTAAGCTGTTTTGGCGTCAGGGCGCGCCTGGATTGCTAAATTGAGCGTTTCCTGGAAGTCACCTATTTCGAGGACGCCGGTGACATTGGTTCGGCCCGCGATCATAGCATTTTGAAAGCGATTTACACCACAGAATACAATGGGCGCTCCATGAAAGACGTCGTGTTGGTGATTGAGGGCATAGTGAAAAGCAGTGTCATCGGATGTGATCACAACGTCAAAATGAGAGGCTTTGTATTTTTCTTCGTATACGGTTGTGAGCAGATCAAGATAGTTATCAGGCAGACTACGTTTGGTGTCCATGTATTCAATGGCCCATTCGATATTGTCGTGCTGTCCCAGAATAGAGTTGATGCCCGATAGGATGGCATCTGTCCAATCGGCCTTATGATAAGAATGCAGCACCAGGATCTGGTCGGGTTTGTTGATGTCGGCCTGGGCCGGGAGTGGCGATAGGTGCAAGAGAGTGCATGTAAGCATCCACCATGCGGATCCGTATACGAGTGTTTTTCGAGTGCGCAACGTCATGTCTCTTTTTTTACTCACTCTTCCCGGTGAGCATTTTGAATAAAAAGGTCAAGAGATCCAATCATAGGATGAATCTTATGCCTCTTGCAAGTCGTGGTTGTGCCCGTATACTCACGTTAACGCGGATTATTTATGTGCGTTAATGAGTGCGGTGTGGGTTGAATGGATTGGTAGTCGGTTCCGACGGAGTAAACGTGGCAGCGTGAGTTAAATCATGGGCTATTAAGGGGGGTATGATGACAATTCTGGGTGATAAAGATGAATCTTTACGCCGCATGCATGTACAGGTAAGAGGCGAGGTGCAGGGCGTTTGTTTTCGTATGTACACGTGTCAGCAGGCACGCCAGTTGGGGTTGTCCGGATTCGTGCGCAATTGTTCCGATGGGTCTGTTGAAATTGTTGCCGAGGGGCGGATGTGGGCTTTGAATCAATTGGTGGTTTGGTGTCACCATGGCCCTCCTATGGCGGAGGTGACGTCTGTTGACAAAAAAGGCAGTATGCCGACGGGTGAGTTCAGTGGGTTTGATATTGCGTTCTGATTACTCGGGATATGTGGCTTCGATATTAATGGTAATCCCGCCGCGCGGACGAAATCGACCGCATACGATGGCTTTGCGTGGATGAATAGTTGCGACGAGGTCATCTAGAATGCGGTTTGTGACGGCTTCGTGAAATGCCCCATGGTTGCGGAATGAGAAAAGATATAATTTGAGCGATTTGCTTTCGACGCATTGCTTGTCTGCGATGTACCGAATGGTGATGTGTCCAAAATCAGGCTGGCCGGTGATGGGGCAGATGGAGGTGAACTCGGGACAGTCCAGTTCGATCCAGTAATCCCGTTCAGGGTGGCTGTTTTCAAAACTCTCAAGCTGCGCCTCGTTCGGGGACGAGGGGTAACGTGATTCATTTTGTCGCAATAGCGTCAACCCGTCGTGTGTTTCGGGCTCAGTGTCGGTCTTGCTTCTTGTATTCGCCATAGCATTCTCTCCTGAGGATTTTTCATCAAAAATAATCCCATATCGGGTGGTCGACTTCAACATGGTATGATAGCCTTTGATTATGGTGAACCAAGCGAAAAGATTACCGTTAAAGCGTATCGATGCATTTATGGGAACGTTGCTTCTGCTGATTGCACTGGCGGGTGGTGCGGTTATGTTTTCGGGCTGTCGCAGTATTCGTCCCCCTCGCAATAGTCGTGCCGTTGTTCGGTCTATGATCGTGACGGGCTATTGCAAATGTGGTGCGTGTTGCAGTTGGAAGCGTACATGGTATGGGCGGGCGATTATTGCTGCCGGGCCGAGGGCTGGTCAGCGCAAGGAAGTTGGCATTACCGCCAGCGGAACGCGTGCCGCTCCAGGAACCATTGCGGCTGACACGCGCCTCTATCCCATGGGAACGGTGATGTATATAGAAGGCTATGGATATGGGCGCGTCGAAGATCGTGGTGGGGCCATTAAGCAACAGCATATAGATCTCTACTTCCGAAGCCATCGAGAGGCGCTGGAATGGGGACGCAAGACAATGCGCGTGAAGGTGTGGCTGTAGAGATCTTTGAATGCGTGTCGCAGTTTTGCGTTATCGGCCTGCTGATCTTTTCTTTAGCGCTACCGGAGGTCCAAGGATCTCTTTCCACACGATGGCTGAACGGAGTGCACGTTGTGCGCTGATTCGTTTCAGCGCGGATTGACCTGTGGCCTGTTGCATGCTCTGCAGTGAGTCAGTCTGTATCATTGCAGGCATCACTGCGGGTTGAGTCGCTTGTCCGGCAGGGCTTATCGTTTTTGTCATCGGCTGATGCGTCTTGCGATGCGCCTTTTTCTGCTTCGTTCTGGATGTGTGTTCCGGCCTGGGTTGTTTCATGACCGGGGGCGGTGCAGGTGCAACGGGTTGTGGCTCAACGTGCGGAGGTTGTCCAGTCAGTGACCGGAGGAAGTCTTGTAGCTGATCCTCCGGCGAACCAGATTTCGGATTACTTCGGGGGGCAGGAGCATGATTTGTTTTTTCGCGTTGTTTCTGCTTTGCCCGCTTGGAGGCCTTGGCGATTTGTCCTGCGATTGATGCAATGACCACAATGATCCAGAAGAAGCCTTCTGCGCCTTCGGCTATGTATAAGTGGTTCAGCATGTTGTAATCGACCTGTCCGCCGTGTGGGCGGACAGGTCGTCTCCTGCTTCTTTGACTACTTGATGTCTGTGCCCTTGGTTGAGCCTTCACCGGCGATGGAAGATCGCATCGTAGTGTCTGACTGGATGTTATCCATCTTATAGTAATCCATAATGCCCAGGTTGCCATCGCGGAAGGCCTGAGCCATGGCTTTGGGTACTTCTGCCTTGGCTTCGGTCACGCGTGCTTGCATTTCCTGAACGCGGGCGACCATTTCCTGTTCCGTGGCAACCGCCATTGCGCGGCGACCTTCAGCTTCGGCCTGGCGCATCTTCTTGTCGGCCTCGGCGCGTTCTGTCTCGAGCTGCGCACCCACGTTCGCAACATTTGATACGCCTGCGACGCTAATGTCAGCGATATCAATGGAGACAATTTCAAATCCTGTCTGCGCGTCCAGTCCGCTCTCGAGCACTTTACGGCTGATGTTATCTGGATTCTCCAGCACGTTCTTGTAACTTAGCGAAGATCCGATGGCACTGACGATGCCCTGCCCAACGCGGGCAATAATAGTCTCTTCGCTGGCACCGCCAACGAGTCTATCGATGTTGGCACGCACCGTAACGCGGGCCTTGACGAGCAGGCGAATACCATCTTTGGCAACGGCGTCAAGCATTCCTGTGCCACCGCTTCCTGTGCCGGGGGCTGGGCAGTCAATTACTTTGGGATTTACACTGGTTTGCACGGCCTCGAGAACGTCGCGGCCGGCAAGATCTATGGCAGCAGCCTGTTGGAAGCTGAGATCAATGTTGGCTTTGTCGGCAGCGATGAGGGCGTTGACCACGTTTATGATGTCGCCACCGGCAAGGTAATGGGCTTCCAGATCGTCCGTGGCCAGGTCCATGCCTGCTTTGACCAGTCGGATGCGCGCATCGACGATGAGAGACGGTGGCACGCGTCGGAGTTTCATGCCGACCAGCGACCAAATAGAAACGCGGGCGCCTGACATCAGTGCCCGAATCCATACGTTCAGAAAATAGAAAAAGATGCCGACAACTGCGATAACCAGGATTGTCGGAATGAGTAGGACTACTGCTGCAACTCCGCCACCGTTCATGGTATATGCTCCTTTCGGTCAGGTCTGTTTTTGTAGCTCTGACACTGTTTGTTTTATGTGTTTGCCGGTGTGTCCGTTTTGCGGACCACCACCCGGTTTCCTTCAACTTCTACAACAACAATGGATTCACCTTTTGAAATCATGCCGCCCTGTGTGATGACATCAATACGTTTGTTTTCAATGGTTGCATAACCGCCAGGGTGTAGATCCGATAACGTGCTGCCGGTCTTGCCGATAAGCTCAGATAAACCTGTTTCAGTGGCTTTTGCGTCATGCAAATCGCGTGCCACCGTCATTCTGCGACCAACGCTGGAATTGGGGAAGAGGCGTATCCACAGGAAGATAGCAACTCCAATTAATGCAATAATGCCGAGAGCAACTACGGCACCATATCCGGGAAAGGCCGTGAATCCCGTCACGCAGGCACCAATCAAGGCCAGGCCTCCGAACACACCAAGGATGCCGCCGGGGACAAAAATCTCTGCCCCTATAAATATAAGCCCTGTCACTAAGAAAACAATAAACAGATGTAAGGGTTCCATTGTTATGCGGTCTCCTGTCCTGCTGCTCCGGATGATTCGGTGACTACTATACGGTTACCGTGGGCTTCCGCAATAACAATGCTGGTTCCTTTTGAAATGTAGGCCCCCTGGGCAACCACGCTTAAGCGCTTGTTTTCCACCAGTGCAATGCCGCTGGGGTGTAAATCGGTCTCTGCAAATCCTGCCTTACCCACTAATTCCGGTTCGTTGTGAGAGGCCTGGTATCCTTCGTCACGTCCGACGGACTTGGTCAGCATGAGGCGACGGAAACTATGTGTTTCGGGAAGAATGCGGGCAAGCAGAACCATTGCAAGAAAGGAGGTCATGAGCGCGATGCTCATTCGAATGACTGCGCTTTGAAGATCTCCTGTTGGGGCTTCGAACCAGGGCGTGCCAGGGTAATGCTGTACCATGGCCATGGTCAGTGCGGTCATGATGAGTGCGATGCCACTGATTCCGGTGATGCCGAAGCCCGGGATGACGAAAATCTCGATGGCCAGCAGCGTGAGCCCCACGAAGAAGATGATCAGTTCTTCCATGCCGGCCAGGCCTGCGACATGGTGCCCCCAGAAGAAGACTCCCAGGCAAAGAATGCCGGTGATGCCGGGCAGGCCGAATCCTGGAATTTTGAATTCAATGTATAGACCGAGAATGCCGCCGATCAGGAAGAGGATGCCGAAGAGTTCGATCCAGCGGGCGACTTCTTCCGACCACGTGCTTTCGATGCGGACAATGGTGCGGTCGCTTTGACCAATTTTCTCCAGAAGTTCATCCAATGTGGTGACGGTGCCGGCGGAAAGCAGTGGGCGTGCGTCCTCACCTTCGCCGATAATTTTCTCGGCTTGCAGCTCGGTCAGGGTCAGAAGTTCACCTTCTTCGCAAAGAATTTCGTCACCAATCTTATATTCTTCGGACCGTCGAATCATGGCTTCTGCCAGGGCCGGATCGTGATGGTTGCGTTCGGTTGCGGAGCGGACAAGAGCGATAAGCGAAGACAGGTGCTTCTCTTTCATGTCTCCTTCCTCAATGTCTCCGAAGGGAGTTACGATGGCGCTGGCGCCGATCCGGCTGCCGGGTGACATGTATATATGCCGCGTCGCCAGCGCGATAAGGGAGCCGGCGGAAAGCGCATCTTTGTCGATAAAGGTATAGGTGGTTATGTTTTCCGGCAATGCAATGAGCATGCGAATAATATCCTCGGTGACGTTGACTTTGCCGCCGGGAGTATTCATGTGCAGGATGATGGTGTCAGCACCCTCGGTTTTTGCTTTGGAGAAACTACGGCGCAGCACATACAGGAGGCCCCGTTCGATCATTCCATCGATGGGGATGACATAGGTTCTTGCCGCGTTTTCCGATACCTCTTGTGCCGGGGCGTGGGAGAGCGGTAAACAGGCCGAAATGGTCGCTAGAACTAAGCAATAAAACAATCGCGTCATGACCAGATATTATGCATAGTCCACGTATTGACGCCACAAAAATTGATAAACTTTTGCTTAAGGTATTGCACGATGGATGTTGCTGGAAGTACAGCACTGGTTACGGGAGGGGCGTTGCGCATTGGAGAAGCGATTTGCCGTGCGCTTGCGGATGCGGGTTGTAACGTGGTGATTCACTATGATCAGTCCGAAGAGCGGGCATGCGGCTTGGCTGAGGTGCTGAAGACTGAGGGGGTGCAGGCATGGACGGTGCAGGAACACTTTGCTCCCGATGGTGATCCGGCGCAACTTGTGGATCGGGCATGGAATGTATCGGGACGCGTGAACATTCTGATTAATAATGCATCGACTTTCTACACGCTTCCGTTGCTGGATAGTGCTGCTGAAGACATTCGAAATGAATTGGAATCAAATCTGGTTGCTCCGATGTTGCTGAGCAAACGCTTTGCTGAGCGGCTGATGCATGAGTCTGATGGGGCTTCCGGTGAGCTGGCCCTGGGGCACGTTGTGAATATTCTGGATCGGCGGATCGCGCAGAATGAGTCCGGCTGTATCCCGTACCTCGTGTCGAAAAAGGGGCTGGCGGAGTTTACGCGAGCGACGGCGCTGGAGTGGGCTCCGCAGATTGTGGTCAACGGAGTGGCGCCGGGGGCGATTCTGCCGCCAGTGATGAAGATGGGGGCGCCGAGTTCAAGTGAACCTATGGGGGCGGTTCCGCTGGGGCGCCAGTGTACGCCCGAGGATGTTGCCGATGCGGTGTTGCATCTGCTGCACTCTGTGACCATGACCGGGCAGGTCCTTTTTATCGATGGTGGGCAGAATCTGTTGTGAACCAGGAAGGTGAGAGTCGCGGATGAAGGATAAAATCTTTATCAGGCAATTAATTGCGAATTGTATTATTGGCACGCGCCCAAGGGAACGTGTGACACGCCAGGATGTCAGCATCTCGATTGAGCTGGAATGCGATCTGTCGGCTGCAGCCCAAAGCGACAGTATCAAAGATACGGTCGATTACGTGGAGATTCGTGATCAGGTGGTGACGCTTGCTGAGGGGAGTCAGTTTTTTTTGATTGAGACGCTGGCGGATCGAATTGCCGCACTGTGTCTGGATGATACCCGCATCACAAGTGTGCGTGTGACGGTGGATAAGATGACGGCACTTACCGGGGCGCATAGCGTGGCGGTAGAAATCTATCGGTCAAAGGAGTAGGGATCAGCGGTATGCGCACGAAATTGGTTGGATTAACGAAGATTGCCTTGCTTTGCCTGGTGCCGCTTTTTGTTCTGGGTAACCTGATTGCATATCGACATGCCTATGCCATGACCCACTTTGTGGAGGGTGGCGAACGGACCAAGCGAGCGGAAGAGCTTGAGGCGATGGATAAGGTGCGTGCACTTGTTAAGGGAGTGACGGTGCCACGCCCTGCACCTGCACGCACACCGACGGATCTGGGCTTGGATTTCGAGGACGTTACGATTGAGTTGCCTCATGGCGAGCATCTTGCGGGGTGGCACATCGCGTGCGAGGCGGCGCAAAGTCTCGTGGTTTTGTTTCATGGATACACGGCTGAGAAGTCCACCCTTCTGTGTGAGGCAGAACTGCTGCACCAGTTGGGATATGCCACGTTGTTGATTGATTTTCGGGGTAGTGGCGATTCATCCGGTGATTCGACTTCTATTGGGTACCGTGAGGCGGAGGATGTTGCCGCTACGGTTGCATATGTTGGAGGGAAATTGGCGTATTCGCATACCGTATTGTATGGACAATCGATGGGTGCCGCTGCGATTCTTTGCGCCGTTCATAATGGGGAAATTACTCCGGATGCGATCATTCTTGAGGCCGTATTTGATCGGTTGGTATCCACTATTCGGAATCGTTTCAGGTTAATGCATCTTCCTTCTTTTCCCGGGGCTGAGTTGCTTGTGTTCTGGGGGGGGATGCTTTTTGACTACAATGGGTTTCGGCATAATCCAGTGGACTATGCCGAGATGGTGACGTGCCCGGTTCTGGTTTTGCATGGTGCGTGCGATCCGCGTGCAGACCTGGCAGGGGCTGAGGCCGTTTACGAGAAGCTGACCTGTTCTCGTCAGATGGTTATATTTGAGAATATTGCGCATGAAGCATATGCGGCAGCAGTACCGGAGAAGTGGTCACAGGAGATTGGATCGTTTTTGAGTGTAAGCGCTGCACCGTGATAACGGCTTGGGATCGCTATGCAAAATGGTTGGACGTAGATCCCATGTATTGCATACAGTTTGGGAGTTGCATTCAGTACATGACACGACATAAGGGATGGGATGGATAGAGAGATGAATAAAACAGCACTTACGTTTTTTAAAGATCTGGTGAGCCAATCAACCCCTTCGGGGTTTGAACAACCCGGGCAGAAGGTCGTTCGCGAATATATGGGGCGCTATGCCGATGATGTGCACACTGATGTTCACGGTAATGTGCACGGCATTCTGAACCCTGATGGAAAGTACCGGGTTATGCTGGCCGGGCATTGCGATGAAATTGGTCTGATGATCATGCACATTGAAGATAAGGGGTTCTTGAACTTCAGTTGTGTGGGTGGCGTGAATTGCAATTTGCTGCAGGGAGAACGTGTAGTGATTCATACGCGCAAGGGGCTGATTCCCGGCGTCATTGGTGTGAAGCCGATTCATTTGATGACTGCGAAAGAACGCGAAACGGGCGCCAGTGTCAAAGCGCATGATTTGTGGATTGATATTGGCGCGAAGAACAAGAAAGAAGCCGATGGTCTCGTTGACATTGGGGACGTGGCTGTGATCGACAGCGGTTGGATTGATTTGCGAAATGATCGTGTGGCCTGTCGTGGGTTTGATGATCGCGCGGGAGCATTTGCGATTTGCGACGTGTTGAGGTTGTTGAAAGGAAAGAAATTGAACGTGGCGGTGCATGCCGTCAGTACGGTGCAGGAAGAAATTGGTCTGCGTGGAGCGAAAACAGCCACGCATGGAGTGGACCCCTATGTGGGCATTGCGGTCGATGTGACTTTTGCAACGGATCAGCCCAATGTGGAAGCCAAGCGGGTAGGGGAAGGCGAGTTGGGTAAAGGACCGGTATTGCATCGTGGAGCGAATTTTAACCCGCATCTGGTGAAGATTATTGAGAAGGCCGCACGTGCGGCAAAGATCAAGACACAGATGCAGGCCATTCCGGGCGGGAGCGGTACCGATGCCAATGCCATGCAGCTGGCTCGCGCGGGTGTGGCTGCTGCGCTAATCAGTATTCCGACGCGGTATATTCATTCGCCGGTTGAAATACTACAGTTGTCCGATGCTGAGAACACCGCAAAACTGATCGCCAAAGTGATTGAGAGCATGACCGGCAAGGAAGATCTCACTCCGTAATTCTTGTGAAACGTTGCAGGAGAACGGTTAAAAGCCTTATGGCCAGGGCCGATGAAAGCGCGAATTGACGAGGGTTAAGTGGTGGGGTGTGCTTTTTTTACGGTTGATCCAGGCTGCCTTTGCGGATCATGTGATAGTCACCGGTTTTGACGTTGAGATCATAAATACTGAAGTTCGTTTCGATGTCGAACCCCTCATGATGTGTGGCGAGATTGATGGAGGCAGAGCCTTCTTCCGGGTCGCTCACGATACGGTGGAAGACCCCGCGTGGCCAGACCAGCATGGCTGCGCCATCATGCAGCAGTGTGCCGTTCCGTATGACCTGATCAGCCGTTACGGTAAAATGCTCAACCCTGCCGTGTTGGGGAGTGTAGATGTCAACATAGCGCTTGCCGTGCAGGACCAGCAGATTGTCATCCTGGGCGGTATGCATGTACCACGGTCGTTCAACGTCCCCTACCGGTCCGGGAGAAACAGCGGCACCTTCGTGGATAACGCGATCAATCGCATCAATGCGTGCAAGTGCCGGCAGGGATACCATATCAAAACGTACGCCAGGTGTTCGGCGCAGGGGGGATAGAGCGACGATGCGATACAATCCCTGAACGTCTTCCAGTATGCATCCATTCGTCACAGGTGACCTCGAAAAAGAGTCAGGACCAGTCTGAACAAGAAACGATCAGACTGGCCCTGGGGATGTGCTAGATTGTTTTTACATCCTTGGCACAGGGACCTTTGCGGCCTTCGCCTACTTCAAACTCCACGCTGTCGCCTTCCTGGAGGATGGCGCCATTGGTGTCGTTCGCATGCACGAAAAGGTCGCTACCGCTTTCCTGCTCGATGAATCCGTAACCCTTTTCCGTGCTGAACCATTTTACCTTACCTTGTGGCATCTTCCGTCTCCTGTTTCTACTCTTCTGTTGATATGAGCTTTCGCTCATGTGTTGTTTTGCCGATCAGATTTGCCGAAGAGATATAGCTCTTTCCGATCAGATTTGTAGAACGTGATGATTTAAGGGGTTGACTCTCAAAGAAAGGTATAACGGTACATGTCTAGTGGAACTTTCAAATATATTGGTGCACCTTTTACTACTATGTTGTCAGGAAAGCAACACTATTTCTTGAATTAATAGACAGTAGTGTTTTCTGGCGTGGATTAGCAGCCCGTGGCAAGATTCACACAGTCGCGCGTCATTTTATAGCATGTTGATCATGCTGGCGGCATAACCAGCTCCAAATCCATTGTCAATGTTGACTACCGTGATGCCGCTGGCACAGCTTGTGAGCATACCCAGCAAAGCCGATATCCCATTAAAGCAGGCGCCATACCCGACGCTCGTGGGAACCGCGATCACGGGTTTGTCAACCAATCCGCCTACAACGCTTGGCAAGGCCCCTTCCATGCCGGCAACAACAACGACAACCCGCGCTGAACGAATCACATCAAGGCTGCCGTACAGCCGGTGTATGCCTGCGACGCCAACGTCAAACACCCGCTCCACTTTGTTGCCCAGAAACTCCGCAGTAATCGCGGCTTCTTCACTCACCGGCAAATCAGACGTTCCCGCGCAGACGATGGCAATTGTGGTCTCGGGCGATTCAACGTCATGTGTCTTTACAGAAATTGTCCGGGCAATGCGGTTGTATTCCATTTTGTCAGACAAGCCCCTGGCGGCCTCAAACATTTCTTCTGTGGCTCGGGTTCCCAGCACGTTGCACCCGCGCCCCAGCATGTGTTTAATGATGTCATATACCTGTTGAACGGTTTTTCCTTCGCAGAATATAACTTCAGGACAACGCGTGCGAAGTTCGCGATGATTGTCGATTCTGCTGTGTCCCAGGTCGGTGTAATCCAGGTCTTTCAGTTGCGCAACGGCATCTTCCACTGCGACGCCACCGTCCTGCACAGATTTCAATAATTGTGTGATCTGCTTACTGTTCATGAATTAACCTTTCCACCAACGCGTAAACCTTGTTCAGAGCCAACCCGCTTTCCTGTGCGATTTTTTTGCAATCGTCATGTTCCGGTTTGGATCTGACTTTTTTGCCCTCATAGAGAGCCGTCTTGACCCTTACCTCACCATATTCAGTGGAGATTATTTCTGTCTTTCTGTCGAGCACACTCTTTCGAACCGGGTATTTGCGAAGCCCCAGCGAGGAAGTCTCCATCAGAATGATGCGCTCTATCTGCTGCTCGATATCGGTGTGACATAAAACGCTGAGTGTAATGGCCGGACGTGATTTCTTCATGATAATTGGAGTCATGAAAACGTCTTTGGCGCCTGCGTCAAAGAGTCGATCGAAGATATGATCGTAATATTCCGGATTCATATCGTCGATGTTGCATTCAATGATCAGCGCCCCGGTTTCCTCTTTAAATGCACCGCTGGTCATCTGCGCCGTGTTGACACGTAATACGTTTGGCAGTTCTTTCTCATCTTTAAACCCTATGCCGTAACCCGTTTTGGTGATGGTGAGGTTTGCGGTCTCGATAAATTCGTCGACCACTGACGCAAGGATCGCTGCGCCGGTTGGAGTTGTTGCTTCGTAGTGAACCCCGCCTGTTGTCACGGGAATACCTTTTAATAATTCAACCGTTGCCGGGGCGGGAATGGGGAATGTGCCGTGAGCGCATTCTGCAAAGCCACCTCCCAGTTCGATTGGAGAGCTGTATATGAAGTCTGGCTTAAGGTAATCAATGCAGATAGCGGCGCCGACAATATCGACCATCGCATCAATGGCGCCGACTTCATGGAAGTGAATATTTTCGATCTCCACATTATGAACACTCGCCTCTGCTTCGGCGAGTTTATGGAAAATATCCAGGCTGCTTGCCTTAATGGTGTCGCTCAAACTGCTTTGGTTGATGATGTCCGATATGGCGTGGAGTCCGCGATGATGGTGGCTTTCCCGGGTAATGACTTCAGCCCGGGTGCCTGCTATGCCCTGGCGCTTATCGGTGCTGACTTTGATTTCATAACCATCAAGATGAAGCTTTTTCAGTTCGCCAATAAGGTGATCAACCGGTACGCCCAGATCCAGCATTGCGCCCAGGTGCATGTCGCCACTGATGCCGGCAAAGCAGTTATAGTACAGTATGTTTTTCATGCGCGAATATTACGAGTTGTCATGCCTGCCGTAAAGCAAAGAGCACGCATCGTGTGAATGATGGTCTGGGGATTGCCATTATCGTGATCAGTAGGCTGGCCACACCATAGTTCCCTCGCGCCATGCTGCACGCTTTCGCGTAGACAAAAACCAGAAATTCTCAAATTATGGCCAGTTGCTTGACAGCACGTGGTGGGTTGGCGTATGGTTTCGGCCTTTTATTCGGCGGGCCATAGGTCAGCCTGCTCACCCTTCCGCTGGTCGGGAGCAGGCGGGCTGGTTAGCGTATAAGCCTGGAAACGAAAAAGAATGTCGCGGGCCCATAGCTCAGTTGGTCAGAGCAGGGGACTCATAATCCTCTGGTCGCTGGTTCGAGTCCAGCTGGGCCCACCACCCTTCGCTCCTCGTTCCTCGGAGCTACGGGTGGCAGGCCACCCATCGCTTTAGATTTTGAGCCGGTGGCTCGGAGCTACGGGTGGCAGGCCACCCATCGCTTTAGATTTTGAGCCGGTGGCTCGGAGCTACGGGTGGCAAGCTACCCATCTGGATTGTTGTGAATGTAGATTATGCGGTCTACGACCTTGAGTTACGGATGGCAAGCCATCTGGGATTGTTGTGAATGAAGCTTTGTGGGGTGAGGTATGAAAAAGACATTTAAGATGACGCACCCGAAAATTCGGCCGGCAAGGCTCTTTGAGGCCGCGCGATGTGATGCACGTAAGTATTTGAAGCGAGAGCGTAGACGCGAACTGCCTGAAGGGATTGATTTCTGGGATTTTGATTGTAAGTTCGGCCCCACAGAGGACGCGTCGAAGGTCATTCATGTGAGTGAGATCGCCAAATCAATCTGCGGTGCTGAAGAACAGCAGTTGGAATCGTTCTATTTGGAGATTCTGGCCAAACCCGGTCGCCGGACGAAGAAACCTGATCAATCTGTGTAGTTATTAACGCACATTCTTCATGAATAATGCGTGTTAAAAGATTGTGGGTTTAACGTTTATGTTCCTTGAGGATCTTTTCTGCGGCGGCGTTTTCGAGCTCAATGGCGTAATCAAGAGGGGTCTTGCCATTGGTGGCCTTAATGGCGGGGTCTCCGCCGTTGTCGAGGAGCAGTTTCATCATCTCGCCGCTGGAACTGGCCGCCGCCTCGTGAAGGGGGGTTCCGCCACGAACGCTGGCGGCATTGACGTCGGCTCCCTTTGAAATCATAAAACGGGCCACATCGAGCTTGTCCCGCTCGGCTGCATAGTGCAGCGGAGTCCAGCCTTCCTGGTCTTTAGCGGTCAGTTTGGCATCCTTTTCGATCAGGGCTGTAGCGATCTCTGTGAATCCGCGTTCCCCGCAATAATGCAGGGGAGTTTTTCCGCTTTTCGTGGTCAATTCCGTGTCAGCGCCAAGAGCGAGTAGCGTCTTGGCCGCGGCAACCCTGTTGCGCACTGCGGCATGGTGCAGAGCCGTCCAGCCTGTTTTGGCCTGTTCGTTGATGTCTGCTCCCGCAAGAATGTGAAGCTTGATGTCTGCCGTGTCATCAAGTGACACTGCATGCACGAGTGACTTCTGTACAGGAATAATGGGCTGAGAGGATGTGACGCCTTTTTTCGGGATTTCTACGCCCGCGGTCCATGCGATGCCGTTGAGGACGAGAGTGCGTATATCGTTTTGTGCCCACAGGCGGTGAAAGTGTCCGCCGGTAAAACCGAAACCACGACGTCCCTGATCGTCTTCCCTGGCCCAGCAAAGGTGTTGCGGGATTTTGTCGGCGACAGCTTTGCGTACGGCCGGGTTGCCCTGGTAGGGCGCATCGTTGTCCGTGACGCTTTCCGGCGGTGGAATTGCAGAAAGCACCGGTGTGACGCCCTGCATGGTGTCCTGGAAGCGTATGTGGTAGTACCATTCGTCCTTGAACTCGAAAGGGTTGACGCCTCGTGTCACGGGATGTTTTCCAAGGGTAGGGGATTGTACGGTCCAGAGCGGATTTATAGACGACTTTGCGTCAAAGTATCCTCCCAGTGCATCCATCCAGAGCGTAGTCATCGCATCATCGGAAGGTTCGAGCGCATAGTGGAGGATCACCAGTCCGCATCCGGATTCCCAGAGCGTGCGCAGGTCGGCTGCGCGGCCCTTTGCGATATGTTTCTTATTTCCTCCGTCACTGTAAAGGACCAGAGCATCTGCACCTTTGAGGGTTGCCGTGTCAGGGATGCTGTTTGTATGCAGCGTTGCTTTGATGTTCAGTCCGCAGGTGTTCAGTGCCTCAGCGAGAAGTTTGCATCCTTTGATGTGCTCGTGTTGATCCCAACCGTGACTGGGTGGGCCGGCGATAAGATGAACAGTTCGCGTTGTGGCAGCCATTGCCGGGGCGATGGCAATTAATGATCCCAGCGCAAAAGCGAAATAGATTAAACCGTGATGCATTTTCATGGGCTTGCTTTCCTTTGTCCTGTTAATGATTATGAAAGATTAGCGTAGGAATGGCTTTGCGGCAAGGATGGCCCCCTACGCCCCTGTCGCTCACGGAGCGACTACTACAGAAGAGGCCTGTAGGGACGCTCCATGAGCGGCGACTCTTCCAGTGGCCCGACGGGCCTACCCCCATTGCTCCAACACTTCACCGTTCCATGGGATGCTACTGATGCGTGATTCTATTACAAACTTCTTACACTTCTTGTGTTGTTTTGGATTATTCTTGGGGCCTATCGTTACGAGTGAAATATCGCAGGTGTGTAGCCGTTGGTTTAAAAGGAGGGCATGTGATGAAACGTATCGTGTTGTTGTGTCTGGTGTGGGGCAATGTTGTGGCTTTCACTCGGGCTGAACTGGTCATTAAGCGGGTTGTGCTCTTTCGCGACCGGGCGGAGATTGAGCGGACCGGGGTGGTAGAGTTGACCAATGCACTGACTCGTGTTGATGTGCATGGTATGCCGTGGGAACTGGACAGCCAGTCCATACGTGCCTTCGTGTCTGACGCCGGGGCTACGGTTCAACGCGTGGAGATCACGCCAGTGCATTCGCGTCTGATTCGCGAGGACGAGGCTGCTGAACTGAAGGATGGCGTCAGGGATCTTCAGTCAGCCCTTGACGATCTGAACGCACAGGCCGGCCGTCTGAACCGTCAAATAGGCTTTATGGAATCCCTCACCGTGAGTCCGCGGCCGCATCATCCTGGCGAGGCGCCGCCTCCGGTGGCGCTGGTTCCCGATAAGTGGTTGGGTGTGCTCGATTTTATCGGCGATACCATGAATGAATACGCGACGGACTTGCAGAAGGTTGACCAGCGGATTGAGGCGGCAACCATTGAGATGGAGGTGCTGGCTACGAAGTTGGATCGCCTGACTTCCAAAGACGTGAAGCGATACAAAGATGTGTCCATCTTTGTAAGGCGGTCCACGAAGAAAGAGATTACGCTCAGTTTGACCTATATGGTGACCGGTCCACAGTGGTTCCCGCGTTACGAGGCGCGCGCCGATGCGGACAGTGGCAAGGTTCAGTTGACGGCTTATGCCCTGGTTCGTCAGAGAACGGGTGAGGATTGGACCGATGCCGAATTGACCTTCTCGACCGTTGATCTGAACGTGTCGGCGGCATTGCCGGAGATACCGGTGACACGGATTTCTCCGGCCGGTATGCTGCGCGCCGAGCCCGTGGTGACGGTAGGCAAGCTCAGACAGGTTCAGGTATTCCAGTCTGCTCAGAAGAAGCAGGCGATGTCACAGTCGATCGTTGCTGAGAATCAGGGTGGATTCTCTCTTAGTTCGTTGAAGCGATCGCTGGATTCCCAGAGAGGGCAGCTTTCAAATATTCGTAGTCAAATGCCCGTGCGGCAGGATGTGCAGGTCAATGCACCTGTGTCAGCAGGGAAGGCGGTTCGGGGGGCGGAGCAGCGTTACGTTCAGTTGCGTGCGCTCTACAACTCGCAGCAGGAAGACCTGCAGGCGGGGAAATACAGAGCGTTTGGCGATAAAAATAAACGCATTCAACAGCTATGGAATACCCTGCCGCAAAAGGGGCAGCAAGCGCTGGCGGTGCTTAATGACGAGGCCGGAGACAATTTGTTCAAGGCGCAGCGATTGATCAAGTCGCGCGAGTTGGAAAAGAATCTGAAGGTGCCCATGTCTGCCGTTGGTGGTTTGGATTATCGTTTCGATGCGTTGGGTTTGGCCAACGTTTATTCGGAGTGGGTCCTGACCAAGGTTCGCTATCTTGACACGATGGTTGATGCGGAGTTCGTATACGAAGCTGCGCCGCTGCACAAGGAACTGTTTTATTTGATTGCGACGGGAGATAATCACTTGGGGCAACCGCTTCTCCCCGGGCCGATGGCGGTTTTCGTTGGGCGCGATTTTGTGGGCGAGAGCACGCTGCCGATGACCGGGAGCGGCAAGCGTATGCGGTTTGAGTTGGGGGCGGATCGTGATGTATCGGTTGCCCGGCGTGTGCAGCGGCAGCGTGATACGCGCGGGTTTCTGCTGCAGCGATATCGTTATGATTACGTCGTGACGATTCACGCCATCAATCACAAGCCGAAGCCGGTGAAAATTAAGGTGTTTGACCGTTACCCTTACACAAATAAAGAGGCTCACGTCGATGTGGGTGGCTTTACGGCGGCGCCGAAGCCCAATTCGGTTAGTTCCTGTCATCAGCTTCGCTGGGACCAGGATTTGGCCCCGCACAAGAAGTCGGAGATTACGTTCACGTATAACCTGGCGTACCGCAGCAACCTTGCCGTTAGCGGCCAGGAAGGAGGTGGGTCATGGTAAAGCAAGCACGGCGATTGACTGAAGGACACGTTGGGGCGATAGCACGTTTGTGGAGTTTGATTGTTTGCGTTGCCGTCGTCATGGGTAGCACCTTTTCCGTAATGGCAGCCAGACCGGATAAGAGCGTGACGCCGCCGGCGGTGCGCCGCGTTGCTCTGTATCGGGATAGAGCGGTAGTGGAACGACAAGGCTCTTACAAAGTAAAGAAGGGATCGAGCGTGATGCGGTTTGAGCCGTTTCCTCCAGCGTTGCAGGAAGTGTCCCTGCGTGCGCGCTTGGGTAATGCGCCGAGTGTTCGGATTGCGGGCGTGTCGTCATGGATTGACCGGCGCTCCGAAATTCAGGATGCGCGTGTTCGTGAGGTGAACGAACAGGTGCAGGAATTGAAAAGCAAGATCAATGAGTTGTCGGCATCGCTACGCACGGTTCGTGCAGTCGATCGGTACTTGTCTGCATATGAGGCCACGCTGAAAAAAGCCATTTCGGAGCAAACGTTGGTTTCGTCGCCGCAGACCGACGCCTGGCACAAGACGCTGGTTGCGTTGAATGGACGCCGGCGTGAACTCGATCTGCAGCGCTCAAGGGGTGATCGAAAGCTGGCTACGCTGTCGACGGACCTGGGAATGGTCTCCAAAGAGTTGCGGCAACTGGAGAATCCGGAACCGCGTGCGGTACGAATTGTGGAGATTCAGCTCGAGTCAGAGGCGGTGCAGCAGGTGGAATTGGGTATTCTTTACGAGATGTCCAATGCCGGATGGGATGCCATTTATGAGGTGAGGGAGGACGCCGAGGGCCGCGTGCAATTGGAGTATGCCGCCGGATTGCGGCAATCGACCGAGGAGGATTGGCAGGATGTGCAGTTGACTTTGTCGACTGCTGAGCCGGCCATGGGTGGCGTGCGACCCAGATTGCGGGGCTTGCGTGTGAGCGCGGCGAAAGCGCAGAAGGCGGCTGGCGCAAACATCGCGGTGGTGGATACCGTCAGCGAGCGGGCAACCGATATTGCGCTGGTCGAGACCGCAGCGGCCATGGAAATGGAGGTCCGTCAGGAAGCGACCTCTTTCGCATTGGATTTGCCGCACAAGGTGACGATTCCACGCGACGGGAGGCTTGTGAAGGTTCCTGTGGCAAAGGCTGCGCTGGAGGGTGCTACGGAACTTTGGGCTGTACCGGATGTACGCAGGCATGTGTATCGGCGCCTGGCAACATCCAATCCTTTCCCGGTGCCCTTGTTGCCGGGAAATGTCATGACCTATCATCGGGATTCTTACGTCGGGATGACGCGGCTTGGCTTCGTTCCCGTGTCCGGGAAGTTCATGGTGTCGACCGGGACCGATCCCGAGATACAGGTTGAGAAGCATTACAGCACGGATGCCAAGCGTTCCTCATCGGTGTTTGATCAGACGTATACGAAGTGTGTAACCGTACGCAATCAGAAGAATCGTGATGTGACGGTACGGCTTGCTTATGCGGTGCCTGTTTCAGAGGTGGAGGAAGCACGTGTGACATTGTATCGTTCGCGGTTCAGCGTGGCGCCCGGCGAAGAGGATAAGAAGCGCGGGCATCTGTTCTGGGATCTGAACGTGTCCGCGGGGTCTGCTGCATCGCATTCCTTCGTGTATCGTCTTGTCGGGCCTTTTGACTTGATGCGTCGCCAGGCAAAACCGACCGGGGATTTTGGTTTGCTTGAGTTGCGTTAGCAGCTCACGGCGGCCGCCTTGCCACAGATGAAAATCGCCTGCAACGCGGCTGCGTGAGTTTCACCACGGGCTGTTAACGCGCATTATTCATGAATAATGCGCGTTAATCCCCGTTTTCTGGACAAATTGCATGAGATTGCTATAAGTACACTATGAATAGTTGAGTTGTTTCATGCTGAAAATACTGCATGGCATGATGTATTTTAACGTAAATATATCGCGGGATGCCGCGGGTGAGGATGGTCGATATGGAAAATGGAAGTGCGCAAGCGTCGTAGGGATTGATGAGTTCGTTGTATCAGCCGTTGAGCGGTGGTGATGTAGACAGAATTGTCGATGATGCCTTTCAGGTGCTTGAGCAGGCGGGGATGCTGGTGTATTCCAAGACCGGGCGCGAGGCTTTTCGCAAAGCCGGGGCAGTGGTTGATGAATCCACTTGTCTGGTGAAGATGCCGCGGGGGCTTGTCGAGGATGCGATTGATTCCAACCCGTCCTCCATCACGCTGCATTCGCGCGATGGCGCGATGGATTGCGTGCTGGAGAAGAACCGTGTGCATTACGGAACAGGCGGCACGGCCATTTATGTGTTGGATCCGGACACCGGAGAGCGGCGCCCTTCGACGCTGGCGGACGTGGCGCTTAATGCACGCATGATCGATACGCTCGAAAACGTACATTTGTTTACGATCAATGTGTTTCCGAATGATATTGAGGATCGTGAGCATATCGATGCAAATCGCTTCTTTTATGCCCTTGATAACACGACTAAGCATGTCATGGGTGGAATCTACTCCATGCAGGGGTGTCGGGATGTTGTCCAGATGGCTGAAACCATTGCGGGCGGCGCTGATGCGCTTCGTGAGCGACCGTTTGTCTCGTTTATTACGCTCATTATCAGTCCGTTCAAGATCGACGATCATTATGGCGAGATGACGTGCTATCTGGCGGAGAAGGGCTTGCCGGTCGTGGTGCCGACGGAACCGATTTGTGGAACCACGTCGCCGATTACGCTTGCCGGAAACGTGCTTACGCATGTGGCGGAGACTCTGGGTGGTATCGCGATGGTGCAATGTGTGAACAAAGGGGCCCCGGGCATTTGCGGCAGCGTTGGCTCGATCACGAATCTGCACACCATGGACCATGTGGGCGGCGGTATAGAGCGAGCTATGATCAACGCGGCGGTTTCTCAAGTGGCGCAGCGCCTTGAGATACCTCTATATTCCACGGCGGGAACAACGGATGCCAAGCAGGTCAATGTTCAGGCGTCGTATGAGAGTGCGATGTCGAGCCTTCTTGTGGCCATGAGTGGCGCAAACTATATTCATGATATTGCGGGTCTCATGGAAACGGATCTTACCGTTTCGTATGAGAAATTGGTGGTGGATAACGAGATTCTCGGTATGTGTCAGCGCGTGTTGAAGGGAATCGAAGTCAGCGATGATACCCTTGCAACCGATTTGCTTATCGAGAAAGGCCCCGGCACGGATTATCTTGCCGAAGAGCATACGATTGATCATATGCGGGGAGAGTTTTATATGCCGAACCTGTCAAACCGGGATAAGCGCGAGTGTCAGCAACCGGGAGACGATGCCATGGCGCGGGCTGCTGCAACCGTGAAGCGGATTCGTGAATCCTCTATCGAAAGTCGATTGTCGGCGGAGGTGCGGGCATCGGTGCTGGAAGCGCTTCCGCACATTCGATCGTAGGGTGTTCTGCCTGCAGGAAGAACACGCGATTGATACAGGGGGCGATGGGTTACAAATGGAGTGGCTATGGTATATACGGAGCAGATAGAAAAGCACCTTGGATCGTATAAGAGCAATCGATTGGGCGTTGACGAGAAGGGTGTGGGGGACAATGGCCTGATGTTTTCTCATATCCTTCCCAAGGTGCTCTTTCGTCTCAATATTCTTGAAGGATACAGAAGTGAGTTCTGGCGGCACTATGGCATGCCGGTGGCGGACAGCAAGAAGCAGACCCGTTTGACACAGGATTTCCATCAGTTGGATTCCTCTCAGGGGGTTGCGTTTAACCTGTTCTTTCCGTTTGTGCACGACCCGGAATCCTTGGGCGTTCTGTTTTCAGCAATGGGTTTGGAGCCTCGAGCGGTCGACGCGTTCTCCTTCGAGACGGTAGTGGATGTCGTGGAGGGGGACTATTTCGATTTTCATATGCAATCAGAGTCAGGCGGGGTGTACGTGATGCTTCGCTATGCTGAAGACTGCTTTGGCTCGGTAGAAAAACCCAGTCCCGGTCAGATCAAGAAGCTGCAGGAGATTTACGCAGGTCGTTTGCGGGGTAAAGTGCCTGACATGTGTCTCAAACCGGAGGTGTTCTTTGATCATTACGATATACTGCGCAGCGTTTCGATGCTTGATTCCGAAGGTAAGGATCATCTTGTACTGATTTATCCCCGCGCCAATGATTGCCTGGAAAGGGAAGTGGGTGATGTGCGCTTCATGCTTTCAGCTTCTCTGGGCGAGAGTGTCAGTTTTATTCATTTGGAAGATTTGATTGAGAAGATCCTGCATTCTTCCGATGTTTCTGACGCAAAGTTCAAGGCGCATTATACCGCCTTTGCGGAGAAGTATTTGATCAAGTAGGCGTCCTGTTGCGTATGACTGACGTGAGTCTCATTTTGGTGTAGACGTTGGGGTGAGGCGGATGTAGTTTGCTTTCAGTAGAGTGAGTTGAATCTAAGAGTCCGCATTGAATAAGGAGAGGGAACATGCTTAAAGGTATTCATCCGATCATCAGTCCTGAATTATTGAAGATCCTCGCGGAAATGGGTCATGGTGACGAGATTGTACTTGCTGATGCACATTTTCCCGGACATACATTCTGCCCGAAGAATGTGTTGCGGGGTGATGGGTTACAGATTCCTGATCTGCTGGATGGGATTATTCCAATTTTTGAATTGGACAGCTACGCCGACCCGCTGGTCATGATGGCGGCGGTTGAGGGGGATACGCTTGATCCGCAGGTAGAGATAGACTACATGGCTGCTATTCGAGTCCATGTGCCTGAGACACCAGCGCCCATCCGCATTGATCGGTTTGCGTTCTACGACCGCGTCAAAACGGCTTATGCCTGTGTAATGACCGGGACCACTGCCAAGTACGGTAATATCATTCTGAAAAAGGGTGTTACACCGATGGGATGACCTGTTGACCCAGAATACTAGTGGCATGGCAAGCCGTAGCCTCGCAGCGGAGATGAAAAGTTTGCTTTCGGATTTCTCGTAAGCTCGGAATGACTACGGCGTGACAGTCTCCGCTCTACGCTGCGCTTTCCGGATCCGGTTTGCCCAACATCCCGAGGTGGTCAAGCAGCTGCGCCAGATCCTGGATTCCGAACGTAAGCAGGCCAAAGGCATAGACGGCGTTGCCTGGCCGCGGCCTTAGACCGCTACCCGTGCTTGCAGATCATAAGAGAAAGCATAGCTTGCATTACGCGGCAAACCGTGCATAATACTAGCATTACTTTCTGTTAAGGAGGGGTGTCATGCTTGGGGTTGATGAGAAATTGAAAGATCTTGGTTCCAGGCTTCGGGCTGAGCGTTTGAGGCGGAACGATACGCAGGCAATCTTTGCGGCCAGGCTCGGTACTAGTGTCCCAACCCTTCGTAAAATGGAGTCTGGCGATCCTAGAGTATTAGTCGGCTACTGGGTGGCCGCCTTGAATGTTCTCGATTGTGTAGAGGATTTGGATGCTGTCCTGGCTGCGCCAGAGGACTTGTTTGCCAAGTACGATCAGATGAAGACACCATTGCCTCGTCGAGCATCGAGGAGACCGCGATGATCCAACGGATCGGGGTGTGGGAAAGATTAAGCGGTGATCATCGGTTTGTCGGCGAGATGATCTGCGAGATCGCCGAGAACGGTCGCACAAGAACGGCGTTCAGGTATGAACACGACTATCTTGAAAGAAGCGATGTTTTCGCGCTTGATCCAGTATCTCTCCCCTTGACGTCTGATTCGTTGCTAACCGAGCGCCCTGATATGTTCGGTGTGTTTGAAGACAGCCTCCCTGATGACTGGGGGCGTAATCTTCTCGTTCGTAAGCATCAAATCCCACGGCACGAGCAAAACCTGCCGAATCTGCTTCTTGCCCTTGGCAGCACAGGCCTGGGGGCACTGTCATTCACTGACCATACAGAGCCACAGCAACCGTCTCCCGACATCTCAACGCTGCACCTCGCAACGCTTGTCGAAGCTGCTGAGAAGTATGAGCGTGGTGAGATTCGAGACTCGGACATATCCCTTCTCTTGAGTGCCGGGAGTTCGCCCGGCGGTGCCCGCCCCAAAGCCGTGGTGTTCGATGAAGATCGTGATACTCACTACCTCGCCAAGTTCCCGAGCACGCGAGATCAGGTGGATGTGGTGAAGATTGAGGCAGCCACCATGAACCTGGCGGTGAAGGCGGGCCTAGTCGTTCCGGATACCCGGCTTGTTCAGTGTTCTGGTAAGTCCGTACTCCTGGTGGAGAGATTTGATGTCATTCCTTCCGGGCGTCGCCATATGGTCAGCTTTCAGACCCTGTTGAAGGCGCATGGATACTATCAACACCGATACCCTGATCTACTGGCCGTTGTTCGGAAACAGAGTCAAAATCCACTGGATGATTCGGAACGGCTTTACCGCCAGATGGTCTTTAATGCCGTGGTGGGCAATACAGATGACCACCTGAAGAATTTCTGGATGGTTTATGATGGCGAACATGGCTGGAGGCTTTCGCCCGCTTTCGATCTGATACCGGACGTGGGGCGGAGGGGTGAACATGTCTTGTTTTTTGACCATAGCGCGCATTATCCAGGCAGAAGCAGTCTGGAATATCTCGGAAAACGATGGGGCATTCGCAATGCTGATGTCATCGTGGCCCAGGTGTTCGATGCTGTGGTTGGGTGGAAGGAAGAATTCAAGAGTCTTGGCGTTCTGGATAAAGATATTCTCCGCTTCAGGGGAATAGATTCGCGCTTAAAGAAATAGGCTTCCAGTAGCCGCGGGGCGTTCCGCCTGCTGTATCCGTGACCACTGGCTATGCTATCGTGTAATGACGTTCCGTGTGTTGAGGCTGCGGGTTGACAGGATTCAGTTAAAGGAGAGACAGCATGAGTAAGATGGACAGAAGAAATTTTATGCAGGCATCAATAGGTGCTGCAGGGCTGGCCGTTGCCGCTACAGCTCATAGTGCTATGGGAAGTGAGTCGCCTGCTAAACCCACGGCCGTGACGGGCGCTGACTGTGATGTGGATGTGTTGGTGGTTGGCGGGGGAACGGTTGGCGAGTGGAGGTTGCGGGGCAGGGGGTCAACTACCAGGTACGCTGCAACCAGATTATTGATTGCACGGGAAGCGCGACGCTGGTCGGAATGGCAGGTTTTGAGCGTATGAGAGGGGAAACCCGTCAGCCCGGGACCCTGGTCACGACGTTCAAGGGCTTCGACCCAAAATCCATTCGAAAAAACAGAAAACTGATCCAGCAAAAGTACGATGAGTGGCTCAAGGCCGGTAAGTTAAAAAAGGGTGATACTTGGTCCGGCAATGCAATCCAGCCCATTAATAGCGGGAGTGGCAACACCAATCACATCTTTGGAGCCGACTCCTCTACGGCGGCAACGCAAACGCAGGCAAACCTCGATGGGCGGGGATGCATTATGCGCTTGCTCACGTTCTACAGGAGTCTTCCCGGCGGGGAAAAGACGTCGATCGATAAAATGATGACCGAAACGGCGGTTCGGGAAACGTACCGGATCAAGGGCGAAGCCGTTCTTACGGTTGACGATTATACAAGCGGTCGCACATTTGACGATGCGGTGTGCTACTCCTTCTACCCCATTGATCTGCACGATGCACATGGGGTGAAGCCTGAGAAACTGAAGCCGGGCACCTTCCCGACGATCCCGCGTGGCGCGCTCATACCCAAGGGGGCAAAGAATATGATGGTGGCCGGGCGCTGCCTGTCGAGCGATCGTCTGGCCAACTCGGCTGCACGCGTTCAGGCTTCCTGCATGGCGATGGGACAGGCTGCGGGTGTCACAGCGACACTGGCTGTTACGCGGAATACGACACCCTCAGACGTGCCACTGAGCGAAATTCACACCGCATTGGCCAATCACAACGCTGTTGTGATCGGGGAGCTGAAGGACGTTTAGTGTGCCGGAAGGACCTGGAATCTGACAAACCCTTAGGTGCGGCTATATGAGAAGAAGAGAGTTCATTCGTATTGTTGGTGGTACATCCGTTGTAACCACAATCGCGCCCAATTATGTGTGTGCTAAGGACTCACTATCATCGGACGGTGCTTCAGCTGTTCACATGTCGGACTTGGTGGTCCAAGAGTGATGAATACGTGCGCCCAGATGGGTGTTGCAACGGGGTATGCGGCTTCGCTGTGCATCCAATACAACGCAAGCCCTCGTACCATCGGGAAAGATCATATTAAGGAGGTCCGCGAAATAGTCGGGTACTCAAGCTGATCTTAAGCGCGGTCAGGCGTGGGGCTGCAGTTACACGCTACGTATCGGTTCCAGATACCTTGGCTTCTCTGAGATTCCGCCTGAAGGCGGTACAACATACGGGCGAATAAGGATGGCTACGGGCTGTATGTTGTCCCGCCTTTAGGCGGTCTTGAAGGTGAAGTGAAGAAATTGCTGCACTGAACCGCGGCGGTTTGTGCCTGTTTTCCGTTGGATTCTTGTAGTCGCGGGCGCTGTCCCCTGTCTATACTGTTTCTACGAAGAGTTATTGATGAAAAGAAAGCGACAAAACTGCGCCTGAACAAATTCGCGACCCACGGATCTCCGTACGCCTCGCTCTACGAAATCCGCGCTTATGATGAAACAAATGAGCAATAGAAGTGAGCCTTCTTATGATGTCCAAATCGTAGAAATCTGTCGATTGGCGGCAGGGACTGGTTTTGGGATTGGTGGTTGCCGTGTGCATAGCTGAAGCAACGAGCGGAGAGCTTGTCTTGCGCTATGATAGCCCTGCTGCGCGCTGGCGCGAATCACTGCCGCTCGGTAACGGGCACCTGGGCATCACGGTGTTCGGCGGGGTCTGCCATGAACGGCTGCAGTTGAGCGAAAACAGTATCTACAGCGGGGGCTGGGGCACGCTCACGGTGGATCCCCTGGAGGCCGAATACATCAAACGCCAGCGTGAACTTGCCGTCGGCGGAGACCTTGACGCGGCCGTGGCGCTCACCTTCGAGGAGTTCAAGCAGAACTGGAAAGGCGAAAGACCTGAGCCCGTTGAGTTGGAAGGGTTCAAACGCGTATCCAAGCCGGCCAGGCGACCGATTGAGCAAACGCTGGGGAACCTGGACCTCTTCTTCCCGTCGCACGATGAGGTCGTGGAAGACTATGAGCGCCGACTCGATCTGAACCGGGCGGTCGTCACCACGAGCTACAGGGTCGGCGACACGGTTTTTGAACGGGAGGTGTTCTGCAGTTATCCCGATGATGTGATGGTGATGAAGCTGTCGAGTTCCGACAAGGCGCGTATGAACGCTTCACCCTCCCCGGAGGCGGAACACTCACGAAGAAGGACCACAAGACTTTCACGCGGAAAGACAATAAACGCCTGCACGAGATTCTGGCGGACCGTGATTCGGTCCTTGGCCAGATTTCGGCAAATCAGATCATCTCCCCCAGCGAGGCAATCGAGAACGTGGATGCGATTACGGGGGCGACACCCCAGACGATCCGGGATGCCGTGGTCGATGGTGCCGTCCATACCTCGTACACCCTGTGGCACTGGGCCAACGGAGACGCTGTAGACGAGATCCGTAGATTGACTGGCGAACTGGCCACCGACGAGCATCTGCTTGCGGCCCTCAAACAGGGCGAGGACGCCTTGGCGATTCTGGCCATGAAGAACCTTGCGCGGCGACGGCGTCATGATGAGACCACGATTCAAGCCATCGTCGAACGGGTCGCCAACGGTCGGGCGGTAGTGGCGCGCGCTGCGATCGACTATCTGGGAACCGTTGCCGGCGACGGCAATCCCGACATCTACTACACGGGCATGGAGCGACTCTTCGCCAAGGCGGACACGCAGAAGCGGACGTTCTACCTGTCAGCACTCACCGCCACATCGCTTACGCCTCCTGCCGGATTCTTCGACCGGCTGAGTCACTGGCTGCCCCGGCTCGACACCTACTACGAAATCCACCTCCTTCTCGAGCTGATGGAAGCGCGCAACCCCGGATCAGAGATCGTTACGGAGCAGGCCATGGCAGTACTGACCAACGACAATTTCCTGATTGCCCGACGCGCTTTCTGGTACTTGGAAAAGCAGTCGCTTGCCCCCGACCAACAGCGCAGAGTGGACGCCTTCAAGACCAGGCACAGGGAGCGACTGTGACGCAAGTGTGGGCGTGTGGGGACAGACCTCGTGAAGATTCCGCCTAAAGGCGGGACAACGTACGGTCGAGGGATAGAAGAAAAGATATCTAGCCCGGACATTTCACCAAGGGTGCGATAGAGTGGTCAATGGAGTCTACCGGCTTAGCTCCGGCTAAAAGATGCGAGATGTGGGTTGTGGGATGCGAGATTCTCTGCGACTGGACACAGCTTCGCCATGGCTCCGTTGTTTATGCCGTGCCGGGCCAGCACAGGAAGAACTCATTCCAGAGCCAGGCGACGGGCAACAAGCCAGAATAGTGATGAATAGGGACAGCCGCTGGCCAG
>JADHWI010000027.1 GCA_016783565.1 Kiritimatiellia bacterium | reverse complement strand
CTAATGCGGAAGTCGACATCGCTGTGCGGTGCGATATCCAGGTACTCACGAATCCGCGCAGGTATCGTCACCTGACCTTTTGTTGTGACTTTCATGGTATTACTGTCGCACGTATTACTTCGGTCGTCAAGTCCCCAACTCTCAATTCTCTGGTTCGCTTCCGTATTTCAGACGCTCCTCTTTGACCATGAGCGTCTTGCTGAGGCGCTTGGCCATGGCGTCGGAGTAGGTTCGCCGTCCGCGCTCATAGTCGCTGACCATGTTCTGGCGGATGCCTAGCTTGTCAGCCAGCTGGACCTGTGTCAGGCCCGCCTTCAGGCGGGCTCCGGCAAGCAGGTTCCCGACCCGGTTCTTCTCCATCTCCTTCCAGTACTCGGTACTTTCGATGGAGACATACTCCTCTTCCGGTTCCTCGGCCAAGATGGCAACGTCGTACTTCTTCCTTATCCAATCAATGAGCTCGGACACGTGCTCGCCATGGATCGAAATCTCAATATGGGGCTTTTTCACGAGAGCCAGCATAGTACACCTCTATTACGATTTCTTCCTTTCGGCATGTCCAGCATGCTACGTATTGGTAATTCAAATGGCAGTGATACCGATCCTGTCCGAGAGGGGAGAAATTCCTCCAGCTCTTCTGGATCGGGCCGTCTGCCTGGAGGTCCGCTATAAGGAGGTAGAGAAGCTTCTGCACATCTGAAGGCAACTTGCGTAGGCCGCGCTCCACTTTCCTCTTGATTCGGACCTCGTGTCTCATGGTGATAATATAACCCGACAAAGAGGGATCTACAAGTTATATTCCTGAAGCGAACCGTTTGCCATAAGGCGCGGCCTTTAGGCTGTCGCCTTGATGACTTTGTTCGGTGCTATTTCGTGTTCTTCCATCCGGCCTGAAGAATCTTGCTGAGTCTATCTACGGTATCTTTCGCGTCTGGCGTTCCTGCTATATTTGCGTTCTCTAACGGGTCTGTTCTGTGATCAAACAGCATTCTATGGCTCACCTTGTTGCCTTGTCTCCATTCTGTATGAGGAACGTTTGCACCCTCATGCTTACGCCCTGTCTAAGGAGGCTGAGGACGTAATTACTCAGCATCTTCCTGCCTTGTGACGATTGGAACATACCCTACCTCTAGGCCTTTTGGTGGGGTCACGAGGAGGGCTGGATCCAGAGCTACCAATTCGCCACTGGTTGGCGGTGCAATGTAATCCCGATCGATAGGCCAGTGCGCGTGGATTTTCTCTACGAATGACTGTAGCTTCTCTTTCTTGGCCGCGCTCCACCGGTATTGCTGAAACGATGGCTGATCGATGAACTTGTACCAGTAATAGGTGACCAGTGTGCCGTCGATCAACTCAACTGTATGGGGACCTTCCACCGGACCGGGAATGGTCCATGCGCCTCTCTTGTTTGATCCCCTCTTCTTCATTGGAGACGTAAAAGGTTCGCCTTTCTTCGCATGCCGGAACTTTTTATCCAGCAAGCCCGTTTCTTTCGGTACGTCCTTGGCAGAAACAGGCAATAGCTGGTCTCCTTCCTGTCGGAAGTACTGCGGAAACGTGCCCCTGGCACTCACATCATTCTTCAGCCATTTCAGCCCCCAGATGTTCTCAGGATAGACGTTGCTTTGAAGGATGCCGTCAATTCCGGCAATCTTCTTCTTGGCCTGAGAGTAATGAGTCCGCCGCGCGCTCAACTTCGCTCTCCACATACCCTTCTTCTTGAAACTTCCGGAGCAGGGGGAACCACCATTTCGCCACGCCAAAAAGTCATCAAAGATCGCCGCTCTTGAGTAATAGGTCACATCTTGCACCAGGAATGTTCGTCCGTGAGTATCCACGGGAAACTGCAGATTCGGTATCTTGGAGTATGTCACGCCCTGGTTATCCACGCCTTCAAAACATGGCACGGTGTTGATCTCCATGGCGCCGCCCCCCATGTTGCCGGGCCTGGCATCAAGCCCACGGCCATAGAGAAAGGGGTAATTGAACAGCTTGCCGATCTTACTCCATGTTTCTGGTATGTAGTACGCCATGGGACCTTTGAAATTGGCGGTACTCAAGAAACAAGTCCACGCTTGATCTCCAGTAGGCGGATCTCCAGAAGTGGGGTCAGTGAACGGCAACGCCATGTAGCAATACCCCAAGAACTTGCCGTTGGGATTTCCCGAAAACGGCAATGCGTCAGGTGGGATTAGCAGGCGATTGCTCAGCTGGGCGATTCCCAGTCTATCATCGGGCAGGGCTTCCGTGTCGTAGAAGAACGACCATCCGGGAGATCCTATCTCGTAGTCATAACACTGGGGCGTCGCGTTCATGCTGAACTTTGGGGGACCATATCGAAAACGATTCCCTGCCCAGTACCCCAGTCCGCCTTCCAAAGTCTGGAAGACACTGCCCCAAGTCGGCCCGCGCTCCGGCCAGTTCCTCGCTCGTGTACCCTCAGGAGCTAGCGGTTTGTCTCTGTTGTCGGAGTTGTCGGGCGTAATCCATGAGCCGGCCAGACCAATCTGAAAATCAGCAATGGGCTGGTCAATTAGTGACCACACTGCTGAGTAGAAGCCCATTCCCGCATTGAATTCGGAACGATCTGGCGGTCGAGTTGCACTGTAGCCTATATATCCATGCAGACCGCGAAAATGCTGGGCGACCTTCGGACTCGTGGCTTGTCCTTTGATAGCGCCTTCAGGTTCTTGGCCGAATAAGAGGCAAGGAGGCAGCATGGCGGATACAATGGCCATGAGCGCACACGATAGTAATGTTCTTCTATTCATTCTTTGTCTGTTCCCAACGATCAAGCTCTGCGGCGGCTGTAGGCTGTACGCAGGAGCGCCATGTTCGGCCCTTCTATGACGCCCACTTGAGCTGCAACTTCTTGTGATGCAGAGCACAGTCTCTGAGGTAGAGGTTGATCAGGCTTTGGTAGGGCATTCCGAGTTCCTCTGCGAGGGACTTGAAGTACGCAACTGTAGGCTTGTCCACCCGCATGGTGATGGGCTGCTTCAACTGTTTGGTGTAGGGGTTCTTCTGTCCCTTCATTTTGCTGAAATCGTAATGCTCTCTCATGGTTCAACTCCAGTAATCTGACTGTTCACGTTTGTCGGCTTTCCTCGCGGAGATGATTCGGATGACCGAATCACCTTCGCGGTAGCAGTGGCACACGACGAGGACGCGTAGCGTGAAGCTCATGCCGAGCATCAAGAACCTGTTCTCATCCTCCGAATGGTCCGGATCGAAGAACCGGATGGCGTTCTCATCGAGAAAGACTGTCTGGGCCTCCTCGAAGGAGACCTTGTGCTTCCTCTTGTTCTCGCGACTCTTCCGCTCGTCCCATTCGAATTCAATGTCTTGCATATGTACACTGTACGTATGATAGAGGTTCCGGGCAAGTCATTTCTCAGGCCATATGAGACCTTATGGCTGTGCTGGTGGTTTATCCGTTAGTTCACGTCAGGCTTGCAGTGCTTCGAGGACAGCTTGCGTCACCGGCGTGCGAATAGCGCGTACGGTGGACGCGCAGGTTCGAATCCCTTCATCATGCGGTTGCGTGCTCAAGGTGTTGAGCAATCAACACCTTGATCAACGATTGCCGGGGTACGCCAAGACGTTTTGCTTCCTTGTCCAGGGAATGGATCATCCAGACAGGGAAATCAACATTCACACGTTTCTGCTCCTGCTCGGGCCGGCGGGCCTTTGAGAAATCAAGAAACGGCGTGACGTCCTCACAGGAATCAAACGCTTTGTCAAAATCCTTAGCTTTCATATATCTCCACCTCTTCCTTTCGGGATCGTCGAACCGAGATGATCCGGATGCGGTCATCACGGTAAGTGATGGCACCGGACCAGTGCTTGCCGACAATCATTCCGATCACAAGGAAACGCGGTTCATCCTCTGTTCGAGCCGGGATCTCAATCTGATCCGGGTCATCCCACAGCGCTTGGGCTTCGACAAAGTCGATGCCGTGTTTCCGCTTGTTCGCCGCGCTCTTCCTTGAGTCGAACTCGAATTCCATGGTATGGATATTATACCTTTACGGTGGCGGCTGTCAACGGGCCGGTTCTTGTTTCTTGATTCGAACGATTGCGTCACCGGCGCGCGAATAGCGCGTACGGTGCACGCGCAGGTTCGATTCTTCTATCGGTAGACGTCTCGCCGATCTCCGACCCTGACGACACAGACGATGAGCCTGTCATCCTCGATTTCGTATAGGATTCGGTAGTTTCCTTGTCTGAGCCGGTAACGCTCCTGCCCAGACAGTTTCTTAGTGCCTGGTGGGCGAGGATCGTCCGCAAGGGACTTGATGGCCGCCACAATGCGTCGGGCATCCTTCTTTGGGATGCCCCGCATGTCCTTTGAGACGGACTTGCGGACGATGACCCTATATTGTGCCATCGCGCTTCAGTCCCTTCACGAAATCCTCGAAATCAACGGTTGGCTCGTTCGCTCGTTCATCAAACAGAGCCAGGTCTCTTGCATCTTCCGCTAGCTCATCTCGAATAGCGTCATTGACGAGTTCAGAAACCGAGCGGGAAGTCTCGATGGACTGCAGGCGAAGCGCCTTGTGGAGTACGGGATCAAGATAAATTGTTGCACGTTTTGTCAGTGTGCTCATACTGCACCTCCATTCATAACAACATCATAGTGCTACAACGCTATGACGTCAAGGAGTCTTTCTTTCCTGAATCGAACGACCGAACTGAGAGTTCGGCGCGTAAGAGCCGATACTCTCCAGTTCTTGGTTAGCTGAGCTTGACGGCCGTGCCGTAAACGAGTAGCTCAGCAGCGCTGCCGACAACGCTCGTCGTCATGTATCGAACGTTGATGATTGCATCAGCCCCCATGGCTGCGGCCTGAGCCGTCATCCTCTTGGTAGCGACTGTTCGAGCTCTTCCCATCATTTCGGTGTACTCGGTCAATTCTCCGCCAAGGATCAACCTGACCATCGCGGCGAGATCTTTGCCAAGCCAGACGGCAAACACCGTGTGTCCCTGGACAAGACCAAGCAGTTCCGTGGTTTTCCGGCCCGGTACTGCGTCGGAGTTCAGTAGCAGGATCGTGCGATCGCTCTCTGCGGCCTTCGGCTCTACAGTGGACGCCATGGACGGTTTCAGTTGAAGGGCCAATGTCACGAGTACCAAGAGGATGCCGCCGAGAATACAGAACACTGCTATTCTGAGCCACCATGGCGCGACCGGATCGTCGGCAACCATCACGTACCATGGCATTCCGCCAAATATCGCCACAAATAGTCCAAGTGCGAATGCCAGCGAGCCAATCTGTCGAATTGCTTTCATGCTCATTCCTTTCTATCTAGTCAGCTAATGTCGAGAGCGCATCAGCGCTTAACTCGCCATTCCATCGCGCGCAGCGCGATGGAACGATCAAGCTCTGCGGCGGCTGTAAGCCGTACGCAGCAGCGCCATGTTGGCGCATCTCATCTTTCAGTGCTTATGTGCGTAGACGTATGCCTTCAGGACCTGATTGATCCGTGTCTGGTATCCTCGCCCCTGATGCTTGAACCATGCAAGGACGTCAGGATCAATGCGTAGCGATATCGAGCGCTTCCGTTGCGGCAGGCGCACGTGGGCGCGATCAAAGAACGACTTGTCCAGTTTCGGAATGTCCGAGACATCGATATCTGAATCCGGCATCGCCTCAAGCCGATGCCAGTCAGTGCGTGATTCTCTTATGGTATTCTTTGCTTTCATAACGCTTTGCCTTGCGGGCCGATATGATTCGGATCGTCTCTTCGTCTTCCCATTCGACATAGACGGTTACAGCCACCATGTTTCTCAATAGACCGATGCCGATCCACCGGTCCTCGCCGTAGTCACGGCGAGTGTCAAGATGGGTGAGCATTGGATGATCAAACATCTCGACAACATCGGCGAAGTCGATGCCATGCTTGCGGATGTTCTCCTCATTCTTCTGGTCATCCCAATCAAATTTCATGATAGAAGTGTATATACACTATGTATGTACGTCAAGTGAATCATTTCTTACGCTACTTCTCAGGCGCGGCCTTTTGGGCTGTCGCCTGCAGGAGATTGTTCGAAAATCTATTCATCTTTATTTCTTGAACGGGTTGTTTCGCTTCTACTCGCGACTGTTCAGTTTCCAGTCTGTAACAACAATTCGTCTTTGACCCATAGCGCATCGACTTCGACAGCTCGCCCGAAGCTGTCCCGTAAACAAGGATACATATTGTAAAGGGAAAACCCGTAGGCACTTGAAAGAAGATTGTTGAGGTCAGCAAAAGAAGTTTGATCCTTGTACATCGGGGATAACTGTACCTCGCCATAGAACGCCTTTATACGGTCTCGAAAGGTCTCTTGTCCACCGTCAAGGAGTCTACCTTCTCCGCCCTGAACGTCAGCTTTAACGATCAGATCCCCTTGCGAGGGGAGATGTAGGGAACACCAGCCGTCCATAGTCCTTACGTCTATCTGTGCTGTATCTATGTGCTTGGTGTCCTCCAAAAAAGAACGTTCGTTTCCGATGTCATTATCCAACAATGAGTTCGTCTGAGGGTTGTTGTTGCAGAATAGGGTTTGCGTCCCCTCCTTGTTTGATAACGCACAATTGGATACTTGTACTTGAGGATTATCAGCAAAACGTCTCTTTAGTTTCTCAAACGTCTCGGGTGTAGGCTCGAATCCGTAGACCATGGTCTCAAGCTCATCAGTAAATCTTTCGATGGTGTCGCCGATGTAACTACCTATGTCCAGAACCGCGACCGGATCGATTATCTTAGCGATGGCGAACAAGTCCCCGTACGCATCCGGGGTGCCAGCAATGGCTTTGACACGACGTGATAGACGGCGTTGGTATCGCCGCCAGCCGGGAATCTTGATCAATCGGGTATGTACAGCGTGAAGAACACTCATAACATTATCTCCATGTTCGTCTCTCCTTGTTTTATGTTCCTGATTCGAATGGCGAGTTGAGCACTGAGCCGGTAGGCTGCCATGCATCGCATGGCAAGTCTAGCGGCGAATGCGCTCGAACGATTTGATCCATCGCGCGCAGCGCGGCTTCTTTCTGTATGAGTGGAAGCGGTTGGCTCTTCTCTTCTGTTTCCAGAAATACCTGTAGAATGGGTGATCCAGCTTGCAGATCTACTGTCAACACAGATCCAGCGATTGCGTCGCGGTCGTAAATGCTGATGTATTGAGCGTTCACATAGTTTTTGTGTATCCTCATGTACCCGAGATCTGATGCTCTGAGATGGTGTCCTTTGGGCAAGTCCTGCTTCGCACGTAGGACCGACATGCCTGTATCTATGGTCCGCTGAAAATCGCGTTTGGATCGGCGCAGGTTGTGTGCCGTAGGTAGATAAATGGCTAAAGCCAGAACGGCAACGATTGTTGCAGCAAACGCGAAGCCTCTTCCAGGGGCGCATCTGCGCTGGCCTTGGGGACAAGGCCGCGCTACTGACGGGGATGATTGACGGATGACGAGTGGGGGATTGTGGGAATGACGACCTGCCCGAAATGCTTCGCATAACGATGTAGGCGGGTTGGGGACTTAGCTTCTGGCATGGCTTATGGGGATACCGCTCACCATTCCTACGGCTTGGCAGGCGGTTGCGACAGAAGTTGCTTCCTGTAGTAGTCGCTCCGTGAGCGACAGGGGCGCAGGGGGGGATGGGGAGATTTATGATTTGTGATCGTTGGTGGTGATGATTGAGATGGTGCGATTTCATGCATCTGCGCTGGCCTTGGGGACAAAGCCGCGCTACTGACGGGGATGATTGACGGATGACGAGTGGGGGCGGTGGTCGGAGGATGCTGATTATGGTGATGCTACGTGCGCCCCTTCGCTGCGCTACGGGGAAGTCCTTCTGCTCACTTCGTGAGAGGGCGGGCCAGTACTTCTGTCGTGTATTTGGTGATGATGCGATCCCATGTGAAGTGCTCGAAAACGTAACGTCGACCTGCAGCTCCCATTTGTTTGCGTAGCGCAGGTCTCGCCAAGAGGTGGTCCAGGCAGCCTTCGAATTCTGCATAATTTTCAAAATATAGACCTCCACCAGAATCTATGGCGTGGTCGCGCGTCACAGCGCAGCCTTCATGCACCAGGCATGGCACGCCGTACATCCATGATTCCATGATGACTATGGAAAAACTTTCGTTTAAAGATGGTTGGCAAAATACGGTTGCGGCTGCGTAGGCATCTTGTTTTTCCTCCAATGGTATGAAACCCAGGTCCATAATTGAGTCGCCGCAATCTGTCGGCAGCGGGATGGATCCAGGTCCAATCAGAATGAGACGTACGTCGCCCTTGCGCCGTTGGCGGTATCTGGTGAAATAGTTCAGTAGAAGCTGCACGTTTTTGGTGGAGTCTTTTCTGCCTGCATAAAGTAGGAAAGGTTCTGAGATTCCATATTTTGTGCGAAATCGATCGGGTTTTGAGGAGGGTGGTGTGTCAATGCCTTCGCCGATTAGTAATGCGCGGTTGCCGAGTTTTCCATAAAGTCGCTCGGCGATAGCCAGCTCGGCCCGCGTATGAAAAACGATGCGTGCCACGCGTTCGAACATGTGCTTTACGCATTGGATACGCGCGTAGGGCTCATCGTGAAGACAGGGGATCAGGATGCTACGTTCCGGCCACAGTGCGGACCCATGGCACGATGTGCCGAACAGGTATGGAATAAAGAATATCCAGTCGAACTGTGAGCCTTGTTTGGCCAAAGCGCGCAGCAGTTCTGTGCTGGAAACGTGTGATGCGATAAACTTTTTGCCGTCCTCATTGCTTATGGCCTTGTTGGTCATTAAGCGGGTATTGATTTGGTCGAAGGAGCCTTGATCGATGGGTTCTGCAGGGAAACGATGCACTCTGAGGCCGTCCTCATGGAATGTTCCCGCCTTGTGGTAGGCGACATTCCAGCCGTGGACCAGGTCGAGTGCACAGGTCGTGAAGATGTCCACTTCCACTCCGGTGCCGGCGAGATGGATGGCGGTTTGACGGCACTCTGACTCGGCACCTCCGGCCGCTTTGGAGCCGTAGAACGGCGCTACAAACGCCACTCTCACTTCGAGTCCCCGCCTTTCTGTGCGGCGATCTGCGCTTCAATGCGTGTTAAGCGTTCTTCGATATGCAGTTTGTCATATGCTGCCAGCCTGGTGCTGATTTGTTCGAGCAGATCGTGTCTGAGTTGTGCGCGAGACAGTACTGCGGAGACTGACTCGTCATCGGTCCCGTCCAGGAGGCGTACCATGCCGTTCAGAACGCGCACCATGTGTGAATGAAACGCATTGATTTGGGCGAGGAGTCCGCCCAGTAACCGTGATGCGATGCGGTCTCGTAATCCTCGCAGGCCGCCACCGCTGGATCCTACGGTGCATAATTGGTTGAGCGTTGCCAGGTTTTCGTAGAAATTCTTTTCATCGTCTGCTGTGTCTGGCGTGGGTTCTGCCTTGTCTGCGATTTGGCTACGGATTTCCGCAATCATAGCCTCTACGTCCGGTCGTTGATCCGGCGGTATCTCATGAGTTGTTTTGTGCATGGTTTGTTATCCCTTTTTCTCTCGCGCTCTTATAGGGCAGAGCATGCCATAGTGCGGTGGTGCCGCCAAGAACGAAGGTCGCCGTGGTCAGAGCCCGGGGGCCTCCGGCTCCCCGACTCCAGCTAGACAAACAAACCGAAAAGTGTTACCCATGTCCTGAACCTCAAATGTTACCTATGTCCTGACCGCGCCCAGTTGTCGGTGGTCAGTAGTCAGTGGTCGGTAGTCAGTGGTCGGTAGTCAGTAGTCGGTAGTCAGTAGTCAGTAGTCAGTAGTCAGTGGTCGGTAGTCGGTAGTCAGTAGTCGGTAGTCAGTAGTCGGTAGTCAGTGGTCGGTAGTCAGTAGTCAGTTGTCAGTTGTCTATGGTCTTGCTTGTCCGTGCCGGTGATGTGTTTCTTGACGGTGCGCCAGTCGAGGCCGGTGCGGCGGGCGACGTCGCCGTAGGTCCCGAGCTTGGCGTAGAGGTGGGCGCAGTATTCGGCGGTGAGCTCGCGTGCATCCAGGGTGCCGGCTTCGACCGCTGCGGGGAGGCCGCTTGATGCGACGGTCTCCATGCTGGTGGAGTCCGGAGCGCAATCGCCGCGTAAGAGAACGCGCCGTACGGTTTGCTCGAGTTCGCGAACGTTGCCGGGCCATGCGTAATCGCGTGGTAGATGTTTTTCGATGGTCTGGCGTACCGAGTCTACCAGTTCCGTGCCGCGTTCTCCGCACAGACGCTTCAGGATGTGCTGCAGCAGGATGGGTAGCTCGTCATCGGATTCGGCGATACGCACGCGCAATGGTGGAATCTTGATGCGGTCTGAGCAGAGTCGATAGTAAAAGTCATCGCGAATACGTCCGTCACGACGGAGTTTGTCAATAGATTGATTGGTTGCGGCAATGACGCGTCCGTGGAAGCGCAATGCGTCTTGTCCGCCGACAGGCTGGAAGGTTCTCTCCTGCATGACGCGTAGCAGTTTGATTTGCACGGTCATCGGAACATCGCCGATTTCGTCAAGGAACACTGATCCGTAGCGACTGCATCGTGCCAGGATGCCTTGTCTGTCGCTGGTGGCACCGGTGAATGCGCCACGCTTGTGTCCGAAGATCTCTGATTCCAGTAATGATTCTGCAAATTCGGAGAGATTGGTCGCGACAAACGCTTCTGTAAAGCTCTGTCTGAACTGGCCTTTTCTGGGGTCGAAAGGGATAAATCCAGACCGCCCGATTGCGGCTGCTGCCGCACCTTTCCCAGTGCCGGTCTCGCCAAGAAGCAGTACGGAGAAGTCTTCCATGCGCTCCCAGAGATAATGTTCGTAGAGTCGAACGTTGCGGGTGAAGACCTGTTCCCAGAGGGTGCAGCGTAGTGTGCGCATGCAGGGGCTGCCGCCCAGCAGACCGCCTGCAATGAAATGGTAGGCGCGTCGTAGTTGATAGAACAGTCCGATGTATCGCACGGCATCCGTTTGCGAGAACCCAAATGCCTGTAGCTCAGTGAGCAAGTCGCTGGCGAATGGGACAGGGCGGCATGTGTCGCCAGTCTTCTGTTGGGCGGTAATGAGAGCATCCATGTCGTGGAGCACCTTGTGAAAGCAGGTGAAAAGGATGGCGGACTGTAGGAGGTAGGCGTCTTCGTTGCTGTAGTCGGCATGATGGCACTGACCGCTCTCGCGCAATGAGGCCAGGGTTTTGACTACTTCGCTATGCGCAACAGAACGGCTGGACACCTCGTCTTGTCCGACCAGTGCCCGGTTCGCTTTGATGCGCTCGTCGCTGAATGGATTGGTTCGGATCAGGTGGTCAACGGACTTGAATCGATTGCGCACTTTGTTGTTTAGGGTATTCATAAAGTGTCTATATTGTATGCGTTTTATGCATATATCGTCAATATCGTTCTTTCGGTCTTTGAGTCGTTGTTTGTGTAACCAGCTGTGCGCAAGTATGTTGCGATAGGTTTCCTTCTTCTGGCACGGCATGTGCGAAAGGGTTGTGTCAACGCGCATAGGATGATTTCTGTCCGTCGCGCACAAAGAAGGAGTTCTCAGAATGAGAGCAAGACGATGCAAGCGGATCGGGTGGTTGGCAGTGGTCGCCACGGTTTTGAGTGTTTTGTCGCCGATGAGTCGGGGAGCAGGATTGTTGATTGCGGATGGTGGCTTCGGTGGCGTACTGGAAATCAAGGAGCACGCGGTCGATGTGGTTATTAACAACGGGATCGCGGTCACGAAGATTACGCAAGTGTTTCACAACACGGAGAAACGCCAGGTTGAGGCGCTTTACACGTTTCCTGTGCCAAAGGGGGCCTCTGTGGCTAACTTCAGCATGTGGATCAACGGTAAGGAGATGGTGGGCGAGGTCTTGGAAAAAGAGCGTGCTCGCGAGATTTATAACAGCTACAAGCGCAAGCGGCGTGATCCCGGACTGCTGGAGCAGGTGGACTACAAGCGCTTCGAGATGCGTATCTTTCCGATTGGTCCGGAGGCGGATCAGAAGGTTGAGGTCACGTATTATCAGGAACTTGATGTCGACAGTGATTGGTTCTCATATGTCTATCCGTTGGCGACTGTGACGCGCGGCGATATTGATGAGCGCACGACGGGGCGCTTTGCAATGAATCTTGAAGTGAAGTCAGCGGTGCCGATTGTCAAGCTGGTCAGTCCCAGTCACACGCAGGATATGGTGATGGCGCGGCATGATGAGTCGTATTGGCAGGCCAGTCTCGAGATGCGTGAGGGCAGCCTGGCCCGTGACCTGGTGGTCGCAGGTCGATTGAGTCGTCCGAAAACAGGGATCGATCTGATTACGACAAAGCCGAAAGGTGAGGATGGCACATTTCTGATGACGCTTACCGCCGGTGAGGATCTTGGAAAGGCATTGAGCGGTATGGACTATGTTTTTGTTGTGGATATCTCGGGCAGCATGGCCAATGACAGCAAGCTGGCCATGAGCAAGGCTTCGGTCAGTGCTTTTGTCGAAGCGCTGGGAGAGCAGGATCGGGTAGAGCTTATGACGTTCAACGTGAAGCCTACGGCTTTGTTCGATACCATGACCGCAATGAATGCGAGCACCCGGTCGCGTGCAGCGGAATTTCTGGATGCGCAGTCGGCGCGCGGTGGGACCGTGCTGCGTCCGGCGATTCAGACGGCCTATCGTTATGCGGACCCGGATCGGCAGCTCAACGTGGTGATTCTGAGTGACGGCATGACCGAGCAGAAAGAACGTAGTGAGCTGATCCGGTTGATCGGTGAGCGTCCGCGAAACTGCCGGGTGTTCTGCGTTGGGGTGGGTAATGAGGTAAATCGTCCCCTGTTGGAGCAGATCGCCGAAGATTCCGGCGGACTGGCTGCTTTCATCTCACGCGGGGATGACTTTGCGCGTCAGGCGCAGGCGTTTCGCCGCAAGTTGGTGCGTCCGGTTGCTACAGATTTACAGGTGCGGTTCGATGGCGTGGAAGTTTATGACCTGGAGCCCAAGCTGTTGCCGAGCCTGTATCATGGTGTGCCGGTTCGTTTATTTGGTCGTTATCGTGGTGGCGGTGCGAATGCCCGAGTAACGATAGAGGGTGACATTCGCGGTCGCGCGTTCAAGAAGAGTTCCCCGTTGGCCTTTAGTGCCGATGCGGCGAATCCGGAGCTTGAGCGAAGCTGGGCCTCGCGCAGGGTGGATAGTCTTGTGAAGCAAATCAATCGCGGCAGCTCAAAGTCTCCAATCGTTGATGAGATTGTGCGGTTGGGGGAGACCTACTCGATCGTGACGGAGTACACCAGTTTCCTGGTTCTGGAGAATGACAATGAATACAAGCGTTGGAAGATTGAGCGTCGTAACCGCTCGCGTATCGGGCGTGACCGGGCGGCTCAGAAAGTGCGTGCCGATGAGCTGGCCGCGATTCGTGATATGGCGGTTGCGGATGTTGGGCCGGCCGTGAAGCAGGTGGAGAAACGGGTGGTGGCCAAAGCACCGACGCGTCCGGTCAATACGCCGGCTGTTGCGACTCCGCAGCGGAATGCAAAACCGCGGAGAAGTGTGGACTTTGATCTGCCGTCATTCGGTGGTGGGACGGGTCCCGTGGGACCGTTGTTTCTGTTGTTCGGGCTGTGGGCCCGCAGAAAGAAAATCAGGAAGGAGAGGAGAAGGAGTTGATTGTTAATCGGGGGGACGCGGCTTGGGGTGAGTAGCCCCAGGCCGTCCCGGCCTGAGGGCAGACTTGTCACGCCGAAGGCGTGATTGCTTGGGTTGGTGTTAAGTGATTGTTGGCGGTGATGATGAGATGGTGCGTGTGGTACATCCGCGCTGGCCTTGGGGACAAGGCCGCGCTACTGATGTGGAAAATGGCTGCCTTGTCGAGAGGACGTAGCTTGTGGAAAACAGGCATTGAGAGAATGATCATGAAGATTCGACGTTATTGGGATATGGCGGTGCTGGGTGTGCTGTTGGTGATTTTGAACCTGCATCTGTTTGGTGTGCCGGTGGATCATCGTTGGCTGGTGGTGTCGCCGTCGGCACTGTTTTCGGGACGTGTGTGGACGTTGTTCACGCACGCATTTGTGCATGTCTCCTGGTACCATTTGTTTTTGGATGCCGGCGCGGTGTTGACGTTGTATTCCCTGGTTGCGGATGACGCACGTCGACGCGTGAGTGCATTTTTTGCCTGTATGGGTGGCAGCCTTGTTGCTGCGCTTTGTTTTCCGGGAGTGTCGGAATATGGGTTTTGCGGATTGTCCGGTGTGGCGCATGGGTTAATGGGGCTATATGGAGTCCGGATGCTTGGGGGCGTCCGGCGGGGCGAGCGGTGGCAGGGCGCTGTGGTTCTGGTGGTTGTTCTGGCTAAATCTGTATTTGAGATGGTGTCCGGTGGCGTGGTGTTTGGCGGATTGCACGTGGGTGATGTTGGCGTGCCTAACACGTGGAGTCATTTAGGTGGGGTGCTGGGCGGGGCTTTTTCTTGCCCGCAGTGGTTTGGGCCCGTATATTCCGGGCCACATGAATACGTTAAATAAGCAATTTTTCGGGTTGTTGTTTTGTGCATTTTGCTGCGTGGTCTTTAGTGGGTGTGCCACAAGCAGTGCGCGTAAAGCGGGGGTGTCGCAGTCGTTCGCCTTTGAAGAGGTGGAGAAGGGAAAGAGCTATGACCTTAATCGGGTTGCCAGGGACCGCACACGCTTGTTGGCGTTGCTGGATGAGCTGAGTTCCATTAATGGTGAGGCCGCCAGATTGGTACGGGTGTTGAGGACGAATGGGCGCCCTTATTTCACGCAGGATGAGAATGAGGAAGTGGCCTTTCTTATCTTTCGTTTTCGAAACGCGTCTGTTGCGTTGAGCGAGATTAGCGATTTCTATTTTAATCATCGAGGCGCTACATCGGCAGCACATACCCGAGGGATGGTTCTGGCGCTGAACGCGACGTTTGGCTGGTCGTATTATCGGGCCCGGCTTGTGTCTCTGGTGATGGGGCACAAGAAACTTATGGCATTGGGAAACTCAGCCTATCCGCATTATGCGATTCCGGCCGGTACGTATAATGATGCATTTCTTGCAGTCACTTCGATAGATGAGCTCCGCCGCCTGAAGGTGTCCTGGGAGTTGTTCTCCCGTGAGTTGACTCTGGCGGATAGTGCGTTGTCGCGGTTGCGCGAAACGGATGAGGCCTATGCAGATTTAATTAACGGATTGGATAGTCTGCATGCCGACGCAGTGGTTCACATTCACTATGTGCTGCATGAGAGTCGGCACTCGCTGATGAACGTTCACAATTATCTTCGGCACAGTCGAATTGCCGACATGTCGCGCTCAATAGGAGGTTCCTTTAAGCAGGATATGTATGCGGCGCAAGGTTCGCTGTTCAAGAATGTGGCGCGTATCAAACGACCGGCCACGCGATTGACCGAGTTCGCAGAGGAGGATTTACGGAAGATTAGAGCATTGCTGCAGCCGGGAGATATCATTCTGACTTTCACGGCCGGTTACATGAGCAATATTTTTCTGCCGGGTAGCTTCAAGCACGGCATCACGTATGTGGGTACGCCGGAACAGCGGCGAAAAGCCGGCATTACAGATGCCCGGTTGTCTGCGTGCGCAATTTCGCCCGAACAACTGAAGACCTTGCGTGCGCATGTGGCTTGCGATCGGACCGCGTCAGGACATGAAGCAGATGTCATTGAGGCGGTGGCAGAGGGGGTGGTCTTGAATTCTCTTGAGGACATCATGGTTACGCATGTGAATCGCATGATTATTTTGCGTCCGATGATTGATGCGGAGGCGCGTGCCGAACAGTTGACATCGCTGTTCTGTTACCTGGGTATGCCCTACGACTTCAATTTTGATTTCAGTGATAACTCGTATCAGTGCTGCACGGAGTTGGTGTACCGGACTCTGAATGGCAAAGGTCGTATTGATCTTGGGTTTGAACGGGTTCGCGGGAAATGGGTACTGACGGCCGATGACATTGCGAATTATTATTTGGAGAATGGTTCAGGGGCGTTTGAGCTGGTGTTGTTTGTGGACTCATCCAAGAAGGATCCGAAGGCAACGTTAATCGTGGGGGACGACGCTCGGGTTGCGCTGCAGGAGCTCATGCAGAAAGCTGCACCGCAGGTTGTTTCCGCGCTGGTTGAGCTGGATGAGCAGGCAGAAGAGTCGTCAAAGAAAAAGAAGAAACGAGTTGAACCATTATGGGATTAAAGCTGCAGAGCCGGTATCCGGGCGGAAATGCCAGGATGATACAAGTGAAAGATTCGTCGGAAGGATGCGAAGTGATTTTTGCCGCAGACCCGGCGGGGGGCTGCAAGGCGCTGTGGTTTTGTTTTCGATTGGTTGAGACGGCTCCAGCCGAGACGCATCCTGACAAGATCACGCTGACGTTGGTTTTTACTCGCAACATGCTGGGTTTCGAGCAGCCTGCAAACTGTCACCCTGCTTACCAGCCACAAGGCAAGAACTGGTTTCGCACGGGCGGCGGCATGGTCAGGACTCGTGAGGACGGGCAGGTGCGGGTGTCCTGGCAGATTCCGTACCCTTCGCCTTCGACCGAGGTGGCGCTGTGTCATCCGTATGGACGTAATGAGGTGGACATTCTCGTTCGTAAATCAAAGAACTTTTGGCGCACCGACGTCATCGGGTTGTCTCAGGATGGGCGTAAAATGTTGCGTTTGAGCAACGACTACGGGAAGACTGCCGGGCAGCAATCGGGTCTGTATTTTGTGGGTCGACAGTACGGTGGGGAGACTCCTGGATCGTGGGTCATGGATGGGGTGCTGGAGCGCCTTTCGCGCGAAAAGAAAAACGATGCCGTGGTGTGGGGCGTCCCTTTTGTGGATACCGATGGTGTGGCCTTGGGGCTGTACGGTGCGGGGGGGGTGCAACAGGACATGTGCAACGCATGGACGGCTTCGCCTCAAAGACATGAGGTGCAGGTGGTGCAAAATGACATGCACGCCTGGGCAACGCGCTGCCGTCCTTCTTTGGTTGTGGATTTTCAGGCTTGCGGCGGAACGAATATTGAAGGCATTCACATGGTGGTTCCTGATAAGGAGTCGGACTTGGATGGTCATAATATGGCGGTGAAGTGGGCACATTTGGTTACAGATGCGCTGGGGAAGACGTATGCGGCAGAGGAACCCGTCCGGGAGGATGACAGGGCTGCACCGGGTTGCAGGCGTCTTGCGGGTTTTGTGCAAGAGGCGTTCAGTATTTCCACGCTTGTAATCAAAGTGCCTTATGCCTGTTGTAAAGGCACGCTGATGAATCAGAAGCAGTACCGCGAAGCTGGACGCCTGGTGGGTAAAGCGATTTTGAGTCGGCTGTGATGGGGTGCGGGGATGTGAGATCAGAGGTCGGCTTGTCCTCCGTAGCTTTGGCGAAGGAGGAAGGTCGGAGGGGGAGTCGCGGCTTTTGGAATGGCTTGCGGGGATACCGCTCACCATTCCTACGGCTTGGCAGGCGGTTACTATAGAAGTTGCTTCCTGTAGTAGTCGCTCCGCCTGCCAGCCCTCGGGAGGGAGCAGGCTGGTGAGCGACAGGGGCGCAGGGGGGATGGGGAGATTGACGATTTGTGATCGTTGGCGGTGATGATTGAGAGGGTCGATTTCCTGTATCCGCGCTGGCCTTGGGGACAAGGCCGCGCTACTGACTTGACCGAGGGGATCCACTCGCTCACGCTCGTGGCTACGGGATCAGGCATGGTGAGTAAGCGGAGGTTCGGAAGCCGAGCTTAGAACGGTGCGTCGTCGGCGTCTTCGAGTTGAACGTCGTCCATGACTTCGAGTGGAACATCATCAGTGTTGGCTGCTGCCGGAGCGGCATTTTCACCGTCCTGTTTAGCAAGGCGCCAAGCCTGAAGGTTTACGAAATAGCGACCGTTATATTCATTTCCACGAAGGTTGAATGCGGCCAGTACGCGATCGCCTTCAGCCATTCCGTCAAGGAGTGAGCAGCGGTCCTTGATGCATTCCAGTTTGACATCCTGCGGGTATTCTTCTTCCGTGGTAACGACAAAGTCACGCTTTGTGAAACCACTGGCGAAAGTCTGTACGTCGAAAATTGCCTTAATGCGTCCTTCAATCTCGTATGTCTTGCTGGCCATTTGGGGAACTCCTCTTGAATGAATATATTGAAGCATGGGTTTAGCAGTCTGGCGGGCCGCATGCAAGGGCGATTCGCATTTGAGTGCAAATTCGTTGTGACCGGGGTACGGCTGTTCGGCGCGGAAGGGCTGTATGGGCACTTGGTGAAGGTGCCGTCTGTCGACTTTTTCCCCGTATGTAATAAATACCAAAAAAGTAACAATTTAATGTTGCCATATGATACTGAATGGGTATCATAGGCGCTTCAATTTGGGTTCAGGCAGTTGTCGGCGTGGATGTCGACACAAACAAAACACAACAAAGGAGGATGCAATATGTCAACATTGGTTACAAAAGAGGCACCCGGATTCACGGCGCAGGCCGTTTTCCCCAACGACGAGATCAAGGATTTATCCTTGTCAGATTACAAAGGGAAATATGTCCTGTTGTTTTTCTACCCCTTAGACTTCACATTCGTGTGCCCGTCGGAGATTCTGGCATTTGATCGCGCGCTGGCTGCGTTCCAGGAGCGTAATACAGAGGTGATTGGCGTGTCGGTGGATTCGCAGTTTACGCATCACGCCTGGCGTCAGACGCCCGTGGAGAAGGGCGGTATTGGTAAGGTTGGTTTTCCGCTGGTTGCAGATCTGTCGAAACAGATTTCGACCGACTATGGCATCTTGTTTGACGGAGCGGTTGCATTGCGCGGGCTGTTTCTGATCGATAAAGAAGGTACCGTTCGGCATGCATTGGTGAACGATCTTCCGTTGGGCCGCAGCGTGGATGAAGCATTGCGTGTTCTCGATGCGTTGCAGTTTTCCGAGGAGCATGGTGATGTATGCCCGGCAAATTGGAAGAAGGGTGAAGAGGCGATGAAGCCCACGGCTGAAGGTGTGGCGGAATATCTGAGTAAACACGCGGCGCAGTAAGCGCGATTACGAATGAATTATAGAAAGCCCGACGTGCAGACATGCGCGTCGGGCTTTTTTGCGTGCGTGCATGGCTTTTTTGGGAATGGATTGGGTGTGATGTGGGGGGTGTGATTGACGAATGACGAATGTGGGATTGTGTGAATGACGACCTGCCCGAAATGCTTCGCATAACGATGTAGGCGGGTTGGGGACTTAGCTTCTGGCATGGCTTATGGGGAATATTGACGACCTGCCCGAAATGCTTCGCATAACGATGCAGGCGGGTTAACGAATAGCGACCTGCCCGCCCTCACGAGACTTCGGGGGCAGGCGGGTTGACGAATAACGAATAACGATTTTTTGCGTGGCTTGCGGGGGGCGCTGGCCTTGGGGACAAGGCCGCGCTACTGACTTGACCGAGGGGATGTGGTTTGCGGGGGGAGGGGGAGTTAATTAGTCGATTTGCGGATTATCACGGTTTCAGGGCACAAAAAAAGTACGCCGTGCGAAGCATTCGTGAGTTCTTTTAGTGCCCCCCGAAAGGAGCTAATTGTCTTTTGGACTTTGTTAACTCGAAGCATTTCGCACGGCGTACCTCTAATGAGGCAGCTTAAGTACTTGCATAATTGCATGCACCTCCTTTGCTCTACTGGGTATGTTATCAAAGTGTTCAAGATTTGTCTTCTTTTTTCTTTGTAAAAAAGATGTATTTTCTCGGGTAAGATTGACGATGAAATGGGGCTGTAAATACGTCAAAACATTGAGAAAACTGACTCTTTTCTCGACAATGGCGGGTGTGTTTCGGATAGTTCAGGGCTCAGGGTGGTTTTGAATGTGAGGCGAAGAGGCTCTGGAGAGGGCGTATGGCGGATTGTCGGGAACAACTGATTGCTTATGGAATGCGGCTGATGGCCCAGGGATTAACCGCGGGTACGGGTGGTAACATTAGCGCTCGGGAAGGGGCAACGGTTGTGGTGTCCGCCAGTGGCGTCGCACTGGACGAGCTGGAGGATGATGGTTTGTGCGCCGTTGATCTGGCGTCCGGAGAGACGCTGGGACAAGACGAGGAATCGCCAACTCCGACATCAGAATCCGCTATGCATCTGGCTGTGTATCGTCGTCGTGCGGATGTCGGTGCTGTCGTGCATGCACATCCGCCATGGTTGAGCGGACTTATCAGCACTGACCGACCCTTTCAACCTTTGGTGTCGGAAGTGATTTTTTATTTGGGGCGTGTTGTCACGTTGCCGTATGTTACGCCCACTTCAACAGCCCTGGCCGAGGCGGTGGGGGATGTAATGGATGAAGCCGACACCGTCTTGCTTCCTAATCACGGCATTCTTACAATGGGCGCAACCGTGCGCGAAGCGTATCACCGTTGTGTGGTTGCGGAACATGCGGCGCAGGCTATTGTGGCGGCCAGTGCAGTGGGGCGTCCCCGGTATCTTTCTGACGATCAGGTGGCGGAATTGAATCAAATGATGAACAAAGGAGACACGCAAGCATGAGTACGAAAAGACTTCTGGCCGTAGATTTAGGCGCGTCCGGCGGCAAATGCTTTGTCGGTACATTCAAGGATCAGGAATTTTCGATGCAGGAGATTCATCGATTTGCACACGAAGGCGTGAGCTTCTTTCGTCCGGACCGCGATGGTGTGGTGTCGGAACGTGTGGTTTGGGATGATGTGTTTATCTATCGCAATATTGTGGAAGCTCTCCAAACCTATGTGCGTGATATAGGGATGGAGCTCACATCCATTGGTATGGATACCTGGGGCGCGGACGGCAATCTGTTCAATGCTGATGGTGATATGTTGGGTAATATGTATTGTTACCGGGATCATCGTCTGGATCCCATGATCGACAAGGTGAAAGCCTGCCTGAATCCGAACCGGATTTATGAGATCACGGGTATTCATTTTCAGCCGTTCAACCTGAGTAATCAGTTGCTATGGCTGGTGCAGAATCGGCCGGAGTTGCTGTCGGAGGGAGCTTTCTACCTGCCGGTTCCGGCTTTGTTCACGTATTATCTCTCAGGAGAGAAGGCTGTTGATTCGTCCTGGGCGAGCGTTACGCAGCTTATGGATGCGCACAGTAAAGAGTGGAGCCGGGAAATGCTCGATGGGTTGGGAATTCCTGCGGCCATCATGCCGCGTATTGTTCCGCCGGGAACAGTTGTGGGTGATATGCTACCCGAGTTGGCCGAGGCGGTTGGTGTGGCGCCGGGCACCAAGGTGGTGGCGGCGGCGGCCCATGATACGGCCAGTGCCTTTGCAGCGGCGCCGGTGGACAATCCCGATGAGGCCCTCATCATCAGTTCCGGCACATGGTCGCTGGTGGGCAAGCTCATGCCGGAGCCTGTGACGACCGCGGAAGCGATGGCGGCGAATATCAGCAACGAGGGTGGAGTTGGCAATGTGCGGGTTTTGAAGAACTGTATGGGAACCTGGCTGGTTCAGGAGCTGCGGCGAGTGTGGCGCGTGGAAGATGGCGCTGATGTGCCCTGGCCCGAGCTGGATGCGGCCACTGAAGCAGCACCGTCGTTTGCGGCCTTCATTGATCCGGATGACCCGAGTTTCTACAACCCCACGAATATGCATGATGCGATTGTGGCCTTTTGCGATAAGACCGGGCAGACGGCACCGCAGGAACGCGGTGCGTTGGCGCGTCTGGTGTATGAGAGTCTGGCCATGAAATATCGCTATGTGAATGAACAGATCTGCGGGGTCACGAACACGACGACTAAGGTCGTCAACATTGTGGGCGGCGGTACGCGGAATGTCATGCTGAATCAGTTTACTGCCGACGCGCTGGGTTTACCTGTCTGCGCCGGCCCCGAGGAAGGCACAGCCGTGGGTAATCTGATGGTGCAGGCCGTGGCGATGGGAGTCATCAATTCATTGGCTGACGCTCAGCCTATCATTCGTAACGCTTTTCCGATACGCGAATATCAGCCGCAGGATAGCGACGCATGGGATCAAGCCTACGAGAAATTCTTGCAGATTCTGGCATCTGGAAGTTGAGAGGTAGGGACGGCGGTCCCTCGCTGTCCGGAAGTGGGTATGGGATATGAGGTTGGTTAGGTGTAGTGCGGCTTAACCTGAGCGGAGCGAAGGAAAGCCGCTCCTGAAGTGAGGGTTGTGGGTTGCGGGGAGTAGCCCCAGGCCGTCCCGGCCTGAGGGCGGACTTGTCACGCCGAAGGCGTGATTGACGAATAACGACCTGCCCGCCCTCGGGAGGGAGCAGGCTGGTGAGCGACAGGGGCGCAGGGGGGGGATGGGGAGATTGACGATTTGTGATCGTTGGCGGTGATGATTGACATAGCGAGATTTCATGCATCTGCGCTGGCCTTGGGGACAAGGCCGCGCTACTGACGGGGATGATTGACGAATAGCGAATGTGGGATTGTGGGATTGACGACCTGCCCGAAATGCTTCGCATAACGATGTAGGCGGGTTGGGGACTTGGCTTCTGGCATGGCTTGCGGGGGGCGCTGGCCTTGGGGACAAGGACGCGCTACTGACTTTGTGGCTTATGGAGCCTCATACCTTGAATTCGGCAACAAGGAAGGTGTGGTCTGAGGGTTTTGGTTTGAGACGGGGTTCCAGGTCGATCGTGGAATCGGTGCAGAGTTTGGCCAGTGGACGCGTGGCGAGCATGTGGTCGATGCGCCATCCCATCTTGCGCTTGGCTGCGTTGGGTGTGCGGTAGTCGAAGAAGGTGTATTGATCCGGCTCGGGATGGTGTTTGCGGAAGACGTCTTCGAATCCCCATGCAACCGTATCTGCAAATGCCTCGCGAACATCGACGTGGTAGCAAACGTGGTTGGCTTGTTTTTCGGAGTTGTGGATGTCCATCGGTAGAGGCGCTACATTAAGGTCGCCCAGCCAAAGGACGCGTTTGCGTGTCGAAAAATGGCGATCAAAGTATTCCTTGAGCCGCTGAAACCATTCCAATTTGTATTGGTACATCTCGTGTTCAAGTTCGCGTCCCTGCGGGACGTACGTGTTTACGATATGCAGGTTGCCGAATCGTGTATAGCTGAGACGGGTATCGTCCGGTTGACCGCCATCATCAAGCCCGAAACTGACTTCGTCGGGCTTTTCTCGTGAGAGCACGGCCACGCCATTGTAGGACTTTTGTCCTCGAAAGGAACAGTGGTAGCCATGTTCGAGAAAAGCCAGTGACGGAAAATCCTCATCCTGCGCCTTGGTTTCCTGGATGCAGAGTACGTCCGGTTGCTGCTGCGTCAGCCACTCTGTAACAATGTCCAGTCTGGCGCGGATTGAGTTGGCATTAAACGAGGCAATTTTCATACGTAATATCCCCTTCGAAAACAGTTTCAGCGGGTCCTGTAAGCGTAACGGAAGTGAACGTGTCCTGTTCTGCTGTGAAATCGACTGTCAGCACATATCCTCCTGCCGTGAGCACGCGCACGGGTGCGTGAGAGTGATGCGTGCGGGCCGCTACGATGGCTGCGGCAGTGGCGCCGGTTCCACAGGCGAGGGTTTCGGATTCCACTCCACGTTCGTAGGTGCGTAGCTGCACGGTGCCGTTGGTGTCGTATCGCACAAAGTTTACATTTGTGCCCTGGGGGGCGAAGTCAGCATGAAGACGAATAGCGGGAGCCAGCGTTTTGATGGGGTCGATATTCGTGTCTACGTCATCAAGTTGCACCACGGTGTGCGGCACGCCGGTGTTTGCGAAATGATAAGGAATATCCATATCGCACAGGTGAAGCGTCTGGTCGAAGCGGACGTCATTGACGGTACCCATTCCAATGGTAACGGCTGCGTTGCAAACGTGGGCATCCCGGAGTCCGACCATTGTCTCCACGCACATGGCAGCGGGGGCAATGTTCAGATCGTGAGCCAGGCGTGCGGCGCAACGCAGCCCGTTGCCGCACATCTCGGCTTCATTGCCGTCAGGGTTGAAAAATCGCATGCGAAAATCTGCTCGATCGGAATGTTGCAGCAGAATGATTCCGTCGCACCCTATGCCGAGGTGGGGGCGGCTGATTCTCTGGCGCCAGAGGTTGTCGGCCAGGGGGAAAGAACCGTTTCTGTCGTCGAAGAGGACGAAGTCATTGCCGGCTCCGTGCATCTTCCAGAAGTGGGTCTTCACGGCTGTCCCCGTAACCATTTTATAAATCCATTTTCCAGTTGGCCCATGGGATCGGCTTCGGCTGCCTTGTTGGCTTCGGTTGCCTTCGTTTTTTTAGACAGGGTCACCATATCTGCAAGAATATTGAGTGTTTCGTCAAGGACGAGGTCATTCTTTTCTTCGTTATCTTTGCCATCCGGAGTCGAAATAGCCTCCTCTTGAAGGTCGCGCAATTCCCGTTCGGCGCGAGCCAGGTCGCGACGTTTTGCGATCTGCAGCGGGACGATTTTGGTCTCGTTCATTTCGCGTATACGGTCCAGGAGTTGTTTTTGCGCTGTAAAGCGTGCGTCTTTTTCGCGGCGTTTATCGGAGGCGTCGGACAGTGCATTGCGCCATTCTTTTACCGAGTTGACCGGTTGGTAGAAGGCCGGACGAATGAGGGTCCAATCCATGGCGTTGGGAAGGGTATCTTCTCCGATTTCGAGAGAGTCGAAGGCGGAAGGAATGATGATATCGGGTGTGACGCCCATTTTCTGGGTGGACTTGCCGTTGATGCGATAGAAAACCGAGCAGGTAACTTTGATGGAACCTAGTTGTTTTTCGTCTCCGAGAGGAGCGATGGTTTGGACGGTTCCCTTGCCGTGTGTTTTGCTGTCGCCGACAATGATCGCGCGGCGATAATCCTGCAGGGCGGCTGCCAGAATCTCGGAGGCAGAGGCGCTGAGGCGGTCAACCAGAACGACAAGGGGGCCGGTGTAGGCGACGCGGGCATCCATGTCCGGGAGAATGCGTAGGTTGTTGGGTTCGCGAACCTGGACGACGGGGCCGGCGCTGATGAACAGTCCGGTCATGCGGATGGATTCCAGCAGGGATCCGCCACCATTGCCGCGCAGATCAAGGATGATGCCTTCGACTTCTTTTTCGCGCAGCTCAGTGATGATGTTTTGAACGTCGCTTGACACGCGTCGCACATCGCCGCCAATGGGTAGCCAGGAGGCTTTCATGTTGGCGTAGAATGCCGGGACATCGATAACTCCGAGTTTGCGGATGGTTCCGTCTGGCAGCGTGAGTTCCCGCAGTTCGGACTTTGCGGCCTGTTCCTCCAATTTCACCTCGTCGCGTACCAGTTTAACCAGCTTGGTTTGTGACCCGGTTGGATCGGACGCCGGTATCACCAGCAGCACCACGGAGGTTCCTTTCTTGCCGCGGATTTGGCGCACGACCTTGTACAGGGGCCAGTGCAGTGTATCGACGATGGGTTTTTTGCCCTGGCCCACGCCGATGATTTTGTCGCCTGGGCGTAAATGATTCTCGCTGGTATCTTTGTCTGCAGGGCCTCCCGGAATGATCTGAACGATTTTGGCGGCGCCGTCGTCGGCACGCAGCAGGGCGCCGATGCCCACGAGTGAGAGGCGCATGCCGATGTCAAAGTCTTCTGTTGAGGCGGGGGACATGTAGGCGGAATGCGGATCGTAGGCGTGGGCAACGGAGGAGAGGAACAACTGCAGCACCCATTCGGAATCGTTATCCCGCAGTGTTGAGGCGAACTGGTTGTAGCGTTTGCGGATGAACTCTTCGGGGCTCAGCTTGGGTATTTCGAGGACTTCTTCGCTGTTGTCAACGGGTTCTTTCTTTTCTTCTTCGGGAGTTGCATCTGTTTCGTTTTCTTTGCTCTGTGCGTCGGCCTCTTCTTTAGCGAACTCGTCTGAAAGGAGTCTTTGGATGTACTCGTTTTTGATTTTTTTTCGCCACAGCTCGTTTTGCTCTGCTGTGTCTGCCGGCCAGGGCTCTTTGCGTCGCTTCCATTGGTAGGTTTCGTCGATCGTTAGATCGAACCCTTTTTCCAGAAGCGTGTCGATATGAGCGACCCGCTCTTCAACGCGTGAGATCAAGGTGGTGTAGACGCCGACGGCAAAGTCGATTTGCCCATCTCGCAGGATGTCATCGAGTTTGGTGTCCCATTTTCGGAATTGATCAACATCCTGCTGGGTGAGAAAGATGTGATCATAATCCAGGGCGTTGAGGAAGTTGGTCCATGCGCGCTGGGAGACCGCATCGCTGAGTTCGGTTTTGCTGAGGTGTTGATCAGGAAACGTGCTGGCGAAGCTACGGATCGTTCGCGGATAATGCGTGGGAATGTTCTCCAGGCTTGATGCGGCGGTATCGACCGTGCCATAGGCCATGCCGGCAAGCAGGGAAAGGATAATGATTGTACCAGACACGTTTTTCATCATGATTAGAGACTAACAGAAAAAGAGGGCGAGCACAATGCCCGCCCCCTTGATTTTCTGTATAATGGATGCCGGGAAGGTCCTATGCGGACATCACAGCTTCTTTGCATGCTTTGGCAACACGGAATTTGACAACCGTCTTTGCCGGAATGTGGATCTGCTCGCCCGTTGCCGGGTTGCGTCCCATGCGTGCATTACGGTGAACCAATACGAGCTTACCGATACCCGGGAGTGTGAACCCGTTTTTCGCTTCAACGTAAGAAAGCTGAGCCAGTTCTTCCATAAGATCGGAAACCTGCGTTTTTGTAAGTCCTGTACGCTCTGCCAAATGTGCCATGGTTTGTGACTTTGTCATCGTAACCGCCTCCGCATATTGAAGTTGATCCTTTTAACGCCCGGTCACCATTACCGAGCAACATAAGATGCATTATGCGCGGAAGTTTGCATGAAACAAGAGAAATATAATGTTTTTCGAGGAAATAATGAGATGTGGGACTTGTCATGCCAAAGGCGTGATTGGGAGGTGAGTATTGACGATTAAGGAATGTGGGAATTGACGACCTGCCCGCCCTCCCGAGACTTCGGGGGCAGGCGGGTTGTGGGATTGTGGGAATGACGACCTGCCCGAAATGCTTCGCATAACGATGTAGGCGGGTTGGGGACTTGGCTTCTGGCATGGCTTGCGGGGGGCGCTGGCCTTGGGGACAAGGCCGCGCTACTAACTTGGCAGGCTATCCTGATCCGGAAGTTGAGGTGGAAGCTGCGTCTCCCGAAATCCGCAATCCGAAATCCGCAATCCCCAATCAGAAATCCCCAATCTCCCCGCCCCCCTGCTATCGTCCGTCCGCCTCGCGTCGAGGTGGGCGTCGCGCAGAGAAGAGCAGCATGATGGGTGCGCCTTCCAGTCCGAACCATTCGCGGATGCAGCGTTCGAGATAGCGACGGTATTCGGGTTGCACCACGCGGGGATCATTGACGTAGATGCGTATGCGAATGGGGTTGTCGTCCACCTGGGTTGAGTAGTAGACGCGCAGGCGTTTCCCTTTTTTGACCTGTGCCCGCACGCGTTCCTGGCCGTTCAGGATGCAGCGGTTCAGCACGCCGGTGGGCAGGTGCATGCGTGTTTGTGCGGATACGTGATCAATGCCTTCAATGGTTCGGCGGATGTTAAATCCGGATTCAGCCGAAGCGAACACGATGGGGCAGTGCCCCATAAACGGCATGGCGTATTGGACTTCCGGCGCGTATTGCCGTTGTGTTGTTTCGCTGAGATCCCACTTGTTGACAAGGATCAGACAACCGCGATTGTGTTTGTTGATTAAAGCGGCGATTTTTTTGTCCTGTTGCGTGGGCCCCTGTGTGGCATCCAATACGAGCACGGCAACGTGGCAGTGTTCGATTGCCTGTTCTGCGCGGAAAAGGCTGAAGCGTTCTACTGCGTTATCGATCTTTCCAACGCGGCGCATGCCGGCGGTGTCTGAGAGGATGTAGTGACGGGCCTGGGGGCCGGAGCCGATGGTGAAGGGGATATCCACGGTATCACGCGTGGTTCCAGGGACATCGGATACGATGACGCGATCGCTGCGTAGCAGTCGGTTGATATAGGAGGATTTGCCGACGTTGGGGCGACCCACGATTGCGACGCGGATGGGGTCAGCGGAAGACGTGTTTTCTGCCTCCGGAAGTGCATCGACTACCGCCGGCATCAGGTCCCCGAACCCGCGGTCGTGCAATGCCGAGACGGGAAAGACGGGGAATCCCAGTGATTCGCAATCGCCGGACAGATTGTCGTGTTGAGGGGCGTCCGCCTTGTTGGCTGCGACAATAGTGCGGCAATTGCATGCCCGGAGTCGGGCGGCCACGTCGCGATCCATGGGTAGGATGCCGCTATGAAGATCCACAACCAGGATGGCTACGGCAGCGCTTTCCAGGGCGGTTTCCACCTGGCGTTGCATGGCGGACTGGATGATGTCGTTATCGGTTTCTCCCTGCAGATAGGCAATGCCGCCGGTGTCTACCAGTTCGAAACGCTGGTCGTTCCACTCCACTTCGCGCATTAAGCGGTCGCGTGTGACGCCGCTTTCTGCGTGCACAATGGAGGCACGTTTTCCGGCCAGCCTATTGAAAATGGCGGATTTTCCAACGTTGGGTCGTCCCACGATGACGACAACGCGATCTCTTGAGTCCTGCAGGTCCATAACGGTTCTTCCTCTTATTAGCGCGCGAACTATGCCAGAAATCGCTCCAGGTTGCGAGAATTGATAATGAGTGATTTTGGATTTTGGATTTTGGATTTGGGATTTGGGATTTGGGATTTGGGATTTGGGAGTGGGCATGGCTTATGGGGATACCGCTCACCATTCCTACGGCTTGGCAGGCGGAGGTTACTACAGAAGTTGCTTCCTGTAGTAGTCGCTCCGTGAGCGACAGGGGCGCAGGGGGGGATGGGGAGATTGACGATTTGTGATCGTTGGCGGTGATGATTGAGAAGGTGCGATTTCATGCATTTGCGCTGGCCTTGGGGACAAGGCCGCGCTACTGACGGGGATGATTGACGAATAGCGAATGTGGGATTGTGGGATTGACGACCTGCCCGAAATGCTTCGCATAACGATGCAGGCGGGTTGGGGACTTGGCTTCTGGCGTGGCTTGCGGGGGGCGCTGGCCTTGGGGACACGGCCGCGCTACTGACTTGGCAGGCTGACTGCCCTAACTGATGTGGGTATCCGGAAGTTGCGAGGTAGGGACAAAATCACAGGCTCTAAATTCGAGGAAGCTCTCTCGCGATCGCTCTTGAATCGGGAGACAAGGTCACATAGAGTATCGGGGTTCTTGACGCAAACGTCGTATGAGGCATTAATGAACAAATTGATTCAGGAGACTAAAAGAGATGGCAGGCATATTTAAAGCATATGATATTCGCGGGGTGTACGGGGACACGCTGACGGAAGAACTTGGCGAGAAAATTGGTCGTGCGTATGCGACCTTGCTCAAGTGCAAAAAGGTCGTCGTGGGACGCGATATGCGGCCGCATTCAAAACCGCTCTTCGAAGCTCTGGCCCGAGGGCTGACGCTACAGGGCTGTGACGTGGTTGATTTGGGTATGTGTTCCACGCCCATGTCCTATTATGGCAATGGTCTGCTTGATGCTGATGGCAGTGTGATGATTACGGCTTCGCATAACCCGGGCGAATGGAATGGGTTCAAGCTCTGCCGCGCGCAGGCTGTGCCAATCAGTGGCGTTACGGGAATTCTGGATGTTGAGCGTATTGTAAATGAGGAGACGTTCGATGCCCCGGCAGAGACTGTCGGAACGGTCAGTACCTACGACATTGTGCCTGAATATATTGCGCATGTGAAAAAGCATGCGCACCTGCAGCGTCCCGTGCGTATTGCTGTTGATATGGCCAATGCCATGGGCATCTATGAAGCACGGGCTTTTGAAGGAGTTTTGGACTTCGATCCGCTGTTTGGTGAGCTGGACGGATCGTTTCCGAATCATGAGGCTAATCCGCTGCAGCTTGATACGCTTGAGTCGGTGCAGAAGATGGTGCGCGAAGGTGGATATGATTTTGGTATCGCGTTTGATGGCGATGCGGATCGTGCCGGCTTTGTAGATGAAAAGGGCAACGTGATCCCCATGGATATCATCACGGCCCTGATCGCTGAAGACCTGTTGGCTGAACAGAAAGGCGTGGTTTTCTATGATCTGCGCAGTAGCTGGTCCGTGAAAGAAGTGATCGAAGAGAATGGCGGAACTCCCATGATGAGTCGTGTGGGGCACGCCTTTATCAAGCAGCAGATGCGCGATGAGGACGCCATGTTTGCCGGCGAGCTGTCTGGACATTATTACTTCCGGGATAATTACTACACTGAAAGCTCGGCCATGGCCACGTTCTGTGTTGCCAACATTGTGAGTCGTTCGGACAAGCCGCTCTCCGAGCTGGTCGCCCCGATCCAGCGCTACGTGGCCAGTGGCGAGATCAATTCGACCGTGGCCGATACCGAGGCTGTGCTCAATCGGATTCGCGAGAAATATACCGATGGAAATATGTTCGAACTGGACGGCGTGAGCGTGGATTACGAAGACTGGTGGTTTAATGTGCGTTGCTCCAACACCGAGCCGCTTGTGCGTCTGAATCTGGAAGCTCCTACGCAGGAGAAGATGGCTGAAAAGCGCGATGAATTGCTGGCGTTGATCCGGGAGTAGGGGCGAGAGAGGGAGTTAATCGTTATTGGTTAACCTGCCAGCCCTCACGGAGGGAGCAGGCGGGTGGTGGGGACGCGGCTTGTGAAGCCGGAAGTTGAGGGGTAGGGACGGCGGTCCCTCGCCGTCCGGATGCGGGTAGTAGCCGTATGCACAGATAGCTCGGCGGTCAAGGGACTGACCGCCCTACCTTTTGGAGCGGGTGCCGTCCGCAGCGCGGACGAAGAGCAGCCTTAGTTGTAACTAGCTCGTAATAAAGGAGATACGAATAATGAATGAGAAAATATTGAATGAGGCGCTTGCAAAGTTTGTGAAACGTTGGGGCGAGGAGCCGACGGTGATTGCTTATGCGCCCGGCCGTGTTGAAGTGTTGGGCAATCACACTGATTACAATGAAGGTTTTGTGCTTTCGGCTGGTATTAATTTTGGCACTTTCTTTCTGGTGAGTTTGGCGGAAGGTTCCACGTGCACATTGCGTGCAGGGGATGTGGAAGAGGAAACAACCTTTGATTGCGCTGAACCGGGGCGGTCGGAAGAATTCGGTTGGTCCAACTACGTGCGTGGCGTTTTGGCTGGACTGTGCGAAGTGGGAGTTATTGAGACGGGTTTCAACGGTTTGTTGTTGGGCGATGTGCCCATAGGGTCCGGACTTTCCAGCTCGGCCGCGCTTGAAATTTCCTCTGGGCTGGCGCTTGCCAAGCTGTATGGACTTGATGTGTCAGCAATTGATATGGCTAAGATTGGTCAGGCTTCTGAGCACGAATACGCGGGCGTCAAATGCGGTCTGCTGGATCAAATTTCCAGCCTCTATGCAGAAGAGGATAAGCTGGTCATGAGCGATTTTCGATCCCTGGAAATCGAAACCGTAAATATGGGACACGATGCCTGTTTTGTGGTGTGCAACACGGGTGTGAAACATGCGCTGGTGGATGGTGAGTACAACGAGCGGCGTGAGAAGTGTGAAGAGGCGGCGGCTTTCTTTAAAGGAGTATTGGATCATCCTGTTGCTGCATTGCGCGATGTGAGTTGGGCGGAGTGGCAGGCGCACCACGGCGATATGGAACCCGTGGCGGCCAATCGGTCTGCGCATCCTGTGGGCGAGAACGATCGCGTGTTGCGCGGACGTGAGGCGCTGCATCATAATGACCTGGTTAAATTCGGCGAATTGATGTTTGAGTCGCACGAAAGCTCCATGAATTACTTTGATAACTCCTGTCCTGAGCTGGACTTTCTGGTCAAGACTGCGCGATCCGTTCCCGGTGCGCTGGGTGCCCGACTTTCGGGTGGCGGCTTTGGCGGCAGCGTCGTGGTGTTGACGAGTCCACGCGATGCTGAAACCGTGAGCAAAGCTCTGGCCAACGCCTATGCAAATGAATACGGGCAAGCTTGCGAGAATTTGCTGATCCGTCCCTCCGAAGGCGCACATCTCGTTGAGTAGAGATTGGAATGGAGGGGAAAGTTAATTGGGGATTTGGGATTGGGGATTTGGGAGATTGACGAATATCGACCTGCCCGCCCTCCCGAGACTTCGGGGGCAGGCGGGTTGTGGGAATGACGACCTGCCCGAAATGCTTCGCATAACGATGTAGGCGGGTTGGGGACTTGGCTTCTGGCATGGCTTATGGGGATACCGCTCACCATTCCTACGGCTTGGCAGGCGGAGACTACAGAAGTTGCTTCCTGATGCGGCATCCGGAAGTTGCGAGGTAGGGACAGCAGTCCCTTGCTGTCCGAATGTGGAAGTTGCGAGGTAGGGACAGCAGCTTGGCCTACGAAGCCTTGTGCGAAGTTGGGTCCCTTGCTGTCCGGAATGTAGCTATGGCTGTAAAATCAGAGAGAAAACGTTTGCCTCACACGGTTCCTTTCTGGGTGGCGGATGATGCAGTTTTCTTCATAACCATGAATGCACTTCCTCGGTGCGGTTCTCCGCTCACAGAAAATGACACAGCGCAGAAGCTTTGGGATACAATTCTTTTCAATACGAATAAGCGGCTTTGGTGGCCGCATCTTGTCCTTGTTATGCCTGATCACCTCCACGCCTTGATGTCCTTTTCGTTAACTACCGGAATGATGAAGTCGCTTGGCAATTGGAAGCATTATACGGCACGCATGTATGGTATTCGTTGGCAGCGCGATTTCTTCGATCATCGTTTGAGAGGAGACGAGGCGCACATTGAAAAGGCGTACTACATAAGGCAGAACCCCGTGAGAAAGGGGCTTGTTGATGACGCGAATGATTGGCCATATGCGTGGACCATGGGGAAAGGAATCTAAATGGTAGAATGGCGCGAAAGCGTTGTTTTGTGTGAGAAAATGTGCTCGGGTGGCGCGGCGGTCAAGGGACTGACCGCCCTACCTTTCGGGGAGTGGGGGGGTTAATATTTAATGGGCATCCGGAAGTTGCGAGGTAGGGACAGCAGTCCCTTGCTGTCCGAATGCGGAAGTTGAGAGGTAGGGACAGCAGCTTGGCCTACGAAGCCTTGTGCGAAGTTGGGTCCCTTGCCAGCCTGCTCCCGACCAGCGGGAGGGCTGGCAGGCTGTCCGAATGCGGAAGTTGAGAGGTAAGGAGGAATCATGCTTCAATCTATTCAGATGCTCTTGAGTCCACGGCATTACTTTTTCTGGCTTCTTGTTGTCTCCGCATTATGTTTTGCTCTTGAGCGTTTGCATCCCTGGCGGCGGGAACAATCATGGCGTCGTCCGCAGTTCGGTCAGGATGTCTTCTTTCTGTTGTTCAATGGGCATATCTTTGCAGCGCTGACGGCCCTTTGGGTTGTGCAGCCGGTGCGCAGTGTTCTGATTGATCGATACGCTTTTGATGCCTGGTTCCTCGGATTGCCGCAGCACATCCAGGGGAAACCCATTCTGATACAGATTGCGGTTTTTCTTCTGGTTAAGGACTTTGCGGAGTTCATTATTCATTATCTATTGCATCGCGTGCATTTTTTGTGGGTGTTTCACCGTTTGCATCATTCTATTGTAGATATGGATTGGATTGGTAATTTCCGGTTTCACTGGATGGAGAGCGTGGTATACGGGTTGCTCAAATGGTTGCCGCTGGCGCTTTTTGTCGCCGATGGGCGCGTGATGCTGGGTGTGGCGGCTTTCTCGACGTTGATCGGGCATCTTAATCATGCCAACCTTCGCCTGGATTGGGGGCCGTTGCGGTACGTGTTTAATTCCCCGCGCATGCATCTGTGGCATCATGCCTACGAGAATCAGCACCGATACGGTCAGAATTTCGGAGTAGTTTTCAGTGCGTGGGAGTGGCTGTTTCGCACCGCCTATTTTCCCTTTAGGGAAGAAGGCCCGGAACGATTGGGCTTTAAAGGTATGGCAAATTTTCCTCGCACGCTGTGGCAACGACTGCTCTATCCTTTGGGGAGATAGGGAGATAGGGAGTTAATCGTTATCAGTTAATTGTTAATCGGGGGGACGCGGCTTATGGCATGGCTTGCGGAAAGGTCTCTCGCGGAGCAACTGTGTTAGTTTGCAAGCGCTAATTCGCTTTTTTTCAGTTCCGACTGCATGTGGATCAGCATCTTCCGCATAGCAGCAACGATTGCGCATTTGTATGGTTTTCCTCTTTCACGTAGCTTCTCGACATAGTC